>JABDKD010000009.1 GCA_013003215.1 Pyrinomonadaceae bacterium | reverse complement strand
CCTGAGAAATCGGACAAGATATTAAGAAGAGCCACTGAATTGTTAAAGCAAGAGTACGGTTTCTATTTTTCTACAATCCAGATTGAAAGAGATCATGTGGATACGGGATCGGATGCGGACATGTACTCTTAGGCTAAGGTTGAAAATTGATCAACTCTCTATTGAACCCTGGCAAAGGTAAAGGAATACTGTGAGAATTCTATTGGTTGAAGACGACGAAGGAATTAGCAATTTTATTGTCAAAGGATTGCAGGAGGCTGCATTTGCAGTAGATGTTGCGGCTAATGGCGAAGATGCGATCTACCATGTGTCGATCAATACTTACGACCTAATCATCCTTGATGTGATAATCCCGATAAAGGACGGATTCGAAGTTTGCAAGGAGTTACGGGAACAGGGTGTCCAGATTCCGATATTGATGTTGACTGCGAAGGATGAAGTCGAGGACAGAATTGAGGGTTTAGAAGCTGGAGCAGATGATTATTTAACAAAGCCATTCGCGTACGGTGAACTCCTGGCAAGAGTTCACGCATTGCTGCGCCGCAAGGAAAAGTCTTATGTTGAATCTCGGTTTACGGTAAGCGATCTGGAGATTGACTCTAACTCGCAAAAGCTTTGGCGTGAAGGTAAAGAGATTCCATTGACTGCAAAGGAATTTACTGTGCTTGAGTATTTAGCTCGTAACGCGAACCGTGTCATTGGTAGGGAGGAGATCTCTGAGCATTGTTGGAACGAGACCTACGATCCATTTTCAAATTCCATCGAGGTAATCGTTAACCGGCTTCGGAAAAAGATCGATCAAGTCGCTGACACAACGTTATTGCAGACACGCCGGGGCGCCGGTTACATGTTAGAAGATAGGCGCAGCAATGAAGATATTTAAGTCCGCGAGATCACGTCTAACGTTTTTGTATGTTGCCGTATTGGCTTTGATTCTCGCAATTCTGGGAGTCCTTGCATATGTAATTTTTACTTCGTCAATATACGACCAAACAGATAGAGCATTGTCCGAGGTTGGGACTTCATTCGAAACAACTGCGCGCCGACATTTCGAAGATGTTCAGGAGCAGAAGAACGTTAGCGAGGCGTTAAGCCACACGGCGGAAGATGTGAGTTTCAAGAACTACAAAGTATTTGTATTTTCCCAAACTCGTAAGTTTCTTTGGCAAACAAGGACTCTTGAGGCAGAACCTAACATTTCAACCGATACAGCTCAAAGATGGTTAAACGAGTTCACCTCAAGTGAGGAAGCGAACTTAGATGGGTTTTCGAATGATCGCGAGTTATTCCGCGTGCACTACCACCCATTTAAAATGGGCGGGTCAAGTTTCTATTTGATTGTCATTCATCCGCTGGACGAACAAAAAGCCTATTTGAGGCAGATTCGCAACGCTATGTTGCTGATTGTCCCCGTTGCTCTATTGTTGACTAGTTTCGGTGGTTATTTTTTGGCGCAGAAGTCTTTCGCACCGATCGCGGAGATGAGTGAAAAGGCTGCGCACATTCATTCAACCAATCTTTACGAGCGGTTGCCTATTGAAAATGAAGAAGATGAGCTTGGGCGTTTGGCAAAGACCTTTAACGATCTCCTTGCCAGATTGAACCGGTCGTTTGAGCAACAGAAGCGCTTTATGGCCGATGCGTCGCACGAACTTCGCACACCCGTATCGATTGTTCGGGGAGAAGCCGAAGTTAGCCTTACTAAGCAAGACCGCGATGTATCTGAATATCAAGAGACGATCGCAATAATGCAAAAGGAAAGTGAACGAATGTCCAGAATTATTGAGGATTTGTTCACATTGGCAAGGGCCGATTCCGGTGCATTCGTACCCGCGTTGTCTTCGATATTTGTTGACGATATCTTGGCGGATACTGTCAGGGCGTTTCGTACATTGGGTAAGAAACACGATGTCTCCATCAGCTATTCCCAAAACGGGGATATGCCTCTGGAGGCGGATGAATTCTTGCTCCGGCGCCTATTTACGAATCTAATCGACAACTCGCTAAAACACGCCAGATCGAAAATAGAAATTGAATCGAGTATGAAGGATGGTCAATACGAGATCCGAATATCGGATGACGGCCCTGGAATTCCGCTCGACAAGCAAGATCATATATTCGAAAGATTCTACCGCGTCGATAAGTCCCGATCGAGCAACAGCAAATCACTTGTCGGGAGTGGGGCGGGCTTAGGCTTGTCAATCTCGAAATGGATTGCCGAATTGCACAATGGTAGGCTGAAGCTCTCGAAATCAGATTCTAACGGTACCGTCTTCAAAGTTGTTCTCCCATTGAATCAAGCAACTAGGACGATTTAACCTCTCGTTTAACTTAGCTACCTTAAACTCAATTTCTGTTTGAGCGAGTCCTTTGAAGTTGGGCTTAAACTCCTAAGCAGCAGCACGGGTCGCGTCTGCGATGGCGCGGCTCGTGGTCGATTTAAATTGTTTTGAGATTATGACTTTATCCGGTTTTTGGTGAGTTCACGCACCACAGAGGTTTTTAATCTCCAGTTAATTTAGTGGTGGTTAGATTCTATTTGAAACCGGATCGTGAGCATTGCAGGGTTTTTGTAAGTAATGACAGATAAAACTATTGATCGTCGAACGCTTCTTCGCGGCGCAGGCGCCGCTGGTATGCTTTTGGCCTTTGGAAAACTGATGCCCGACTACGTTTTCGCGGGTATTGAGCGTGTCGGTAATTCCGGCTCCACCGAATTAAGCGGAAGTGAGATCGATCTCAGTATTGGCGAAACACCGTTCAACATAGGAGAAAGGACCGGAACCGCCGTGACGGTAAACGGCACAATACCGGCTCCGTTGATTCGGCTTCAGGAAGGGCAGGACGTGACGCTGCGCGTGAGAAATCGCTTAAATATGGATTCTTCGATTCATTGGCACGGAATCCTTTTGCCTTTTGAGATGGATGGTGTGCCGGGCGTTAGTTTTGCGGGTATAAAACCGGGCGAAACGTTTACATACCAGTTTCCGGTAAAACAAAGCGGAACATATTGGTATCACAGTCATTCAGGTCTGCAGGAAATGCAGGGTCATTACGGACCCTTGATCATAGACCCAATCACACCTGATCCTTTTGAATATGATCGCGATTTTGTTGTGGTTTTGTCGGACTGGAGCTTCACAAATCCCATGAAGATCCTCTCAAAGTTAAAAAAACAAAGCAGTTACTATAACTACCAGCGTCCATCAATCAAAAGGCTCCTCAAGAAAGCGAAAAAGATCGGTGTTTCAGCTGCGCTCTCGGAACAGCTGATGTGGGAAAAAATGCGAATGGATCAAACCGATTTCGCGGATGTCACCGGACACACATACACGTATCTGATGAATGGCTTCTCACCGGAAGCGAATTGGTCCGGGATATTTAGCTCGGGGGAAAGAGTCCGGCTTAGGTTTATCAACTCCGGTGCAATGACATTTTTTGACGTCCGGATTCCGGGTCTTAAAATGACGGTCGTTGCCGCAGACGGCCAGAATGTTGAACCGGTATCGGTTGAAGAATTCAGAATGGGCCCGGCTGAAACCTACGATGTCATCGTCGAACCGGATGATCAGACTGCTTACACAATATTTGCCGAATCACTGGATCGAAGTGGTTACGCTCGAGGAACACTCGCACCGCGTCAGGGAATGAAAGCAGCGATTCCGGAACGCCGTGCGATACCCGAGCGCACAATGAAAGACATGGGAATGGACATGACCGGCATGAAAGGAATGAACATGGACGGGATGCAGATGGAAGGTATGGATACCGATAAGGAGTCTCCTTCAAAGATGGATCATTCAAAAATGAAAATGCCGGGTATGAAAATGGGCGAAAAGAGTATGACTCCGCGAACCCACTCAGCTATTCCGGGAAGTACGCCGGTTAAACACAACAAAGACAAACACGGCGCGGGCAATTATTCGGTGGCAGTTATGTCGCAAAGCCGGCTGCACGAACCGGGCGACGGTCTTGAGAATAGCGGGCGGCGTGTACTCGTATACACAGACTTAAAAAGCCGAGAGCCTTATTCGGCAATAAAGGAACCGGAGCGGGAAATCGAACTCCACCTGACCGGAAACATGGAAAGATATATGTGGTCTTTTGACGGCAGAAAGTTCTCCGAAGTTAAAGGGCCGATCGGTTTCTGGTACGGTGAAACGCTAAGGCTAACGTTCGTCAATGACACGATGATGGAACACCCTCTGCATTTACATGGGATGTGGATGTATCTGGAAAACGGGCATGGAGATTTCCTCCCTAGAAAACACACGATAAATGTGAAACCGGCCGAGCGCCTGTCGGTAATCGTCCACGCAGACGCCCCG
>JABDKD010000274.1 GCA_013003215.1 Pyrinomonadaceae bacterium | reverse complement strand
GCCGCCGCTCAGTCTACAAAGATCGCCGAATCCTCCTTGTAGCCCATATTGTATTTGAGAATCTGTGTCATCATCCCGTGATGGAATTGCCGGTCTTTAATATCCAGCGCGACATGCAGGAACTCGTGCAGCAGCACTTCTTCCATATCGACGACCTTTATGCTAGGTCTCAAAAAGAATGGCCCCAGACGGATCCTGTACGATTTCATAAGAATTGAAGCACCCGTTTCGTTTTCATCAAATTCGATGGTGCATTTCTTCCAGATATCTTTGTAATCGGACTTCAGGTTGTCCCTTCCGGGCTTGAGTTTTTTGGGCGCGGTAAGAACCACACCTTTCTTTGAAACACCATGACCACAGATGTTTGCGATAGCTCGTCTCACCTTTCTGAGAAGGGCTCTTCCTTCTTTGTCGTTCGGAAACGTGTTGGTTAAGAGTGTTGCCATTAAATGCTCCTATTGGTCCATCCGGAAAAAGGTTTTGGGGGTTCGTCAATATAATCGCTAAACGCTATTTGGTTCAACTATTTCTTGGTCATCCTAGGTGACAAGATTCTATTGGTGTCGCGAAACGGGAACCAAATGCCACTTTCTTCAGAGAATGCGATCGGGCAGAAACGCTTACCAAATCAGCTCCCGCGATATCTTATTCATTCGCTCAATAGGTTGATAGCGGCTCGATTTGGATTCCGAAGTCCGCGGGATTCTCACCTATAATCGCAGCCGCAAAAAACCGTGGGAGAAGATCGGCGATTTTCGCAGTCCAGCGTCTATCGGTATTTGGCTTCATTGAAACCAATTTCCAAAATCCTGTTACTTCATCTCCCCTGGCCGCGACATGTTTTCTAAATGAGCCAGGTCCTATGTGAAAAACCATAATTAGTTTCAATTCCTTTAAGGAATCGGCGGGATGCTTCTCAGCTTCCGATTTCAGGAAGCGGGTTACCGCATAGGATGCCCTTTCTGTATCACACCGTTCGTCATTCAAATTAGGGTCCCTCGATGTAGTCAACCGATTCGATCGGGCGAAGACTCTGGAAAGTTGAAATATTCCAACCGGACCTCTTTCGCTTCGATAGCAAACGCAGTGTTCCGATGCCAACATTGCAAGATAGAGACCAATTTCCGGACTCGCCCCTTCTTCCCTGAACACACGGTTGATCGTAGGAGCGTTTTGGCTCGCCCTTTCGTAGATGGATAAAATGTCGCCGCCGGGAGCACAGTCTTTGCTATCATTCTTTTTTCCTTCATCCCGTTCCAGGTACGCATCCACGAAACGCTTTATCCGAAGCGCAGACTCTTCCGAAGGATTACCGGGTTCTTTATTGCCCAAACTTTTGGCCAACGGAACCGATTTCATCTTGATGTACTCAACTCGTTCCGTATCGTTCATCTCGCTGTATTTCAACGACTTCGGGTCTGAGTCCTTAAGTCGTTCCGCGATATTACAGGAGGGGAGCACCGCTGCGAGCACCACTATCAGAGCAATCAGAAGAGGGTTGACGAAGCCTTCATCTCTTTCTCTCTGCATACTTGAAAAACAATTTAACGCCATTTCATTCTCCTTTTGATGGCTGATTCCGATCCTTCTAAAGAGCAGTGTTCAAAAACATTTTTATCATACGCAGGATTAAGCCCGGGTCGACATTATATGGATCGTCTGAATCGTTTCAAGACAGACATCAATCCTAGAAGGATTCGTCGGAAACACCCTATGCGTCATGCGACCATCCCGTTGACTGAATCAGCTCCCTCATAACCAGGACTCCCAACACACCAGCCACCGGAGAAGTGAATAGCCCCGGAAAATAACCGCCGACCCAAACGGCCAATAGAGGATGAACGATACCGTTCAGACACATCCCGAGACCGAAGAACCAAACAGGGAAATACGCGGCCCGGAAGCCTCGCTTGACACCAAATGAACAAACCAGCCAAAGTACGATAAAGAATACATTTAACCCGACAAAGAATCGCGCAGAGACCGGGGCGAGGCCAAATAATGGCGGAAAAAGACGATAGAAACCGGTCAGGTACTCCTCGCTGAAGTGAGCGCATTGTACAGCGACGCCGATCAGGAAAATCCGGATGAGTCTGGTACGGTCGCCGTCCCTGGTACTACCGCGTGTTCGCAGAAACGTCAAAACGAGAGCGGCAACGAGAGGCAAATACAATCCCGCCGGAGCCAGCAACATGCTTCGCGCTTCCTCATCCATATCGTTTTTATTCTATTCTCGGCTCGCACGTTCACCATTTACAGGGGAAGATATGAAGAAAGTCGTACCGCTAATCATCATGGTTTTGACGTTGATCGTTGGTTCGGCGATTAACTCAAGGGCGAGCGGCCAAGATGCTAAGCCCGCACCGAAGTTGTTGATTGGCGGCGGAAGCGCAATTTCTTTACGCATAGTTGTCATTAGTGGCCATTACTGACCAACTCCCGGAAACAAATCAGTATTATAGTTTCTGCCGCAAGTATAAACTGGTTTACTAAATTATTGAGTATTCGAGTCATTTCGTCGCTTTTCGATATCGGATTCCTTTACGGCAAAAAACCTAGCGAATTATCTTCACCATTAAAAACCCCACTAAACTTGCATGTAATATATGTGCGATTCAAATTGGAGGTTTGCTCAAGCCGTTTGTTTTTTCGTGCGAAATCTTAAGATCAGATAAATTGGAACTGCATAAAGAAGTGCGTTAGAAAACAACATCAAGAATTTCAGCAGCGAATAGGTAGACGGGTCAGATGCGAAAAAATCCTGGATACTATCAGGCGCGATCCGATAGTAAACGATCGAAGGTAGACTAAGCGGGGTTTGTCCAGGTGGAGAAAAGAGATCACCACCGAAAAAAGGAGCGATGGCAAGAGTCACTACCATATAAACGAACACCAAAACGAATGAAATGATTATCGCGACCAACGCAGTTTTCATAATTTAACCTCTCTCTTTTTTGAGATGCCTGGAAATTCTCAGGGACCCGGCTCCCACGCAAATCCCTCGATAATATAGCGTGCGTCGAAAGCCTTCTCTCTTTCCTTCTTTATCAAAAGTCCCGCCTTTCGCCATCACGGTTGCGACAGAAAGCCCGCAGACGCGGAGCCTTTCAGTTCTCATTCCGTCTGTTCAAGAATTAAGTTTTGTTCGTACGCATTTATCATATCCACCTCCATTCATTTCGACTGGATTGCCTCAAAGTGGTGAAATTTATAAATGAAGCGTAACTCACGGCTAGGATTAATCCCCCCTCCTCCGAGCTATTGGGGGCGTGCAAATTCGATTATCAACCACGATAATTTTATTCTGCCTAGTTGAAAACCGTCTCAGCCGAAACCAATCCACCGGTAACAGTCGCAGTTAATCCCTTTCCTCCTGTTACGGTAAACCCTGCTGAAAAGATTGCCCCGTAAGCCAAATGGATCGCCAGAGGAAATGATACCGGGGTACAAGTAAGGCCGGCCGCTGCCTTACCAAGAAAATACAAAGCAAACATGTTAAGTCCTCCGAAGTAGTTCGCCCCACAATCCAACATCAGATAGGGCCCGCCGATTTCGTCCAAGGTTAGTTTATTTCCGCCCATTGGAAACCTATAGACGGTTTTTGCACGTGGAACTTTGGGCGGTGCAACTCCGCCGCTAAGCATATCTTTCATTTCTTCGGGTTTTTGCTTAAAACTGGGTGTGCCAATTCCTAGTCCGGCCCCTCCAAACATCAAGCGAATTATCTTGCTGGTTTCGGAGTGTTTGAGATACAAATAGCCTCCTTTAAATGCGATTTCGTAAGCATTTATGCCGACACCCCCAGATTCGGTAATTTCCCATTTTGATTCTTCCAAGTTAAACATTTGCTCTCATCTCCCTATAATCAAATACGATTTTCGTTGAATTTTAAGCTCTACGCCCTTTCCACATTACGAATCTTTTGAAACAATTTGCGAAGTCCCTTTCGATAATTGTCATTGACGACTCCCAACAAAAAATCCAACCGCTCCTGCCGCCCTTTATCCCGGATTCGAAACTGAAATTCCTTTATGTTGTCCGGCGAACTGGTATAAAATACGTCCAATAGTTCAGTCCATTTCAAATT
>JABDKD010000271.1 GCA_013003215.1 Pyrinomonadaceae bacterium | reverse complement strand
GTCAATAGACAACGTCATTAAGGATACCTTGAACCTTGAACCTTGAGCTTTGAACCTTGAACTTTGAACCTTGAACCATTCTTCTGTAACTAGAATCTACACTTTCTTCGTGGTAATCTGGCGTGGTCTTTTGCTGGGGTGGCGGAATTGGTAGACGCACAGGACTTAAAATCCTGTGTCCCTTGTGGACGTGCGGGTTCGACCCCCGCCCTCAGCACCACTCTTCACTTATCATTTACCAGTTATCATTCATCAGGTTGAAGCGACCACGCCTTGATTTCTGTGAAGTAAGGGCGAGATTGTGATCGTGGATGAATAACCAGTGATCGATGTTTGGCCCAGTTTTTAGCGGTTTTGCCGCTGTGATGTGCGGTGAGCCTCGGACTCACCGCCAAGGCTCCTTCAAACCCGCGAAAGACTGCGCCTTGAGCCTGAATCGGACGACTCCTTTCGCGTTTGCGTTATTGTTTGCATATATCAGCGGTCTTGTTGTTTTCGCATACAAGAGCCTTCAAAGCATCAATCGATTCCTGCTGTCTTTTAATAATCTCTTTTTGCTTCTCGATTTGCGCCTGCTGTTCTTTTACAGCGTTGACCAACACCATACCGATCCGGTCATACTTGACGCCTTCGATCTCTCCTTCTGAGTTCGTTGTTGTCAAAACCGGTTCGATCTTTTCGACTTCTTCCGCAACCAAACCGAGATCAAGCATTCCGCCTTCATTCCAGTTGAATGAAACAGGGCGCAGTTTCATAATCAGATCCAAACCAGGACGGAATTCTTCGATATTGGATTTATAACGAATGGATGAAGAGCACGATGAAACCTCTTTTATTGGGTTCAGACATAGCGCTGTGGTGCCGGCTGTACCAAGTTTGCCGATTCTGACAGTATCGGAACCGTCTCTTCCGATTTGAACAGTATTACTTGCAGTAACGACCGCCCCGGAGCCAATTGCCGTCGCATAGGTAAGATCGACGGATCCGACGTCGCCGGCTCTTCCGATAATAGTGTTGTTGCTGCCAGTTGTGTTCGTATCGCCCGCGTTCCTGCCAAAGAACGAGTTGTTTTCACCGGTCGTATTGGAATTTCCCGCACTTCTTCCAAAAAAGGAGTTATACCAACCGATGGAGTTTGAGGATCCGGCATCCATACCGAAGAAAGCGTTATTCGCACCAGTCGTGTTTACAAGTCCTGAGTCCTTCCCGAAGAATGAATTGTTGTTAGCCGTCGTACTATCTCTACCGGAACTCCTTCCAAAAAATGAGTTGTCAGCGCCGGTGGTGTTGTTAAAACCGGCACTCCTTCCAAAAAATGAGTTGTTTGCGCCGGTGGTGTTTTTCGGACCGGAACTACTTCCAAAGAATGAGTTTCCGCTGGCGGTCGTGTTGTTAAATCCAGAACTGTTGCCAAAAAATGCATTAAAATCGCCTAGAGTATTTGAACTTCCGGCAGCATATCCGAAAAATGAATTGAACGAGCTCGTTGTGTTTTGGTTGCCCGAAAACGTTCCGAAGAATGAGTTGCTCGAGCCTGTAGTGTTCGACACACCCGCGTTGGTTCCGAGAATCGAGTTTGCATTACCCGATGTGTTATTTTCACCGGCCCCTGTTCCAACAAAGAGATTGAGGAGCCCAGCACTTAGAATACGGTTTCCTCCCAGGTTAAACTGTAAACCAACGTCAAAAACGTTCGCCTTACCCGTACCTGAGATGTTGAAATCACTGGCAGACTGCAAGGTCGTCGTGTTCTGAATATAGCTTCCACTTCCGGGTGTCGGTGTCCTGGCGTTGGTCATCCGGGGGTCCGTCGTCAAGACATACTGATTTGCATCTACACCGCCGAGTTGAGCGGCATTTGTTGAGCTTGTCGAGCTCAAACTCCTTACTGAATAAGGCGCACTTGTTACGGCCTGTCTCGGAATTAAAGTTGTAAAGGCGCCAACCACCGCATCTTCAGAGAGCGCCGATTGCCGAACCCGGATCTCAAGCCACCGTCCCGCTCCCGGAAACACCGAGCCGAAATCCAGCTTGACGGTAAAGGAGCCGTCAATAACGGCAACCTCGTTTAATGTGATCGTACTCCCGAGTTGTGATCCGGCGGATAAATCACTAAACAAAGCGAACTCAAAATCGTAGTTTCCGTTAGCAGGACTTGAACTCTCGCTCAAACTTCCCTGATACGTGAATTCCGTTGTTTGAGCAGCAACAGAAAATTGAGAAAAGCCAACGACTAAAACAACGAAAAAAAGGCAAAATAGTTTAGTGCTATTCATATCGTGTCCTTTGTTTAACGGGATTGAAAAGATTGAAGGAAAGAGTGGAGGCGCAGTAGCGAGACGGAGACGTGGCCACTGCTAACGCAGAATGCCGGATCGTCTTCGTTCGCTTCTGAGCACATTCGGCAAAACATAGTGTTTCAATAAAAAAGGCAAATAATTGCTAAATCACTGTGTTTTTTTCCTTTTTTATACTTCCGCCGATGGATACTTGTCAATAAAAATTGTCTCGTCGGGGACAGGCGCGGTGCTCGAACTGGCATTCACCTAACGAGAAAAGCCCGATTTAGTCGAAGAAACACGAAATCAATCAAACTCAAAATAGCTTTCCTTTAATACTTAAATCCTTTGTCCCTGTGGACGTGCGGGTTCGACCCCCGCCCTCGGCACCAATAGAGTTCGACTATCTTGACGCCGATATTGGGCTTTTGCCAGGTGGATCATCCATCGTGGCGTTCGCAAAAAACTTAAATTCTACCGTCATTCCAGGCAGATGGGTTGGTCAAGAACTTAAAGGAGACGAGAATGGCAGAAGAGAATTGGATTTGGATCGCGATCAAAAAACTTAGTGGTTCGTGTGCTGCTGCATCCGACTTTAACGATATTAAGGCAATCGTTGGTGACGCTCAGGGAAAGATTGATGACGCGTTGAAAGTAGGCGATTTTCTGCAACAGGATTCACAGGTTTTCGACAAGCTGACAAAGGCAAATGAAGGGCTTGGAAACATCAAGAAGTCGATGGACAAAGTCAGCGATATTTGTCTCGATGTACAAGCGATCAACAAGATTCACGATTCCATCGTAATCCTCAACGAGGCCAACGTAATACAGGCTAACCCGCAACGCGCAGCTAACGCTTTTGACAATCTGTTCCAAGGTTTTGGCAGACTCTGTAGGTTCCTCCCGCCGCCTGCCGATCAGTGGGGCCAATTCTTTGAGAGTTTTAATCTTTTCGGCAACGTTCAGAAGAACATTTATAAGCCTTACTTTGACAGGCTCGAAAAAGCCCGTATGGGGAATCCCGACTATTGATCCTGATCGAACGATCGGTAAAACTACAGTTATCCAGAGCGGTTACAATGATTTGTTTTCGGCTCGACAAGTGCAGCAAGTTCACCCGGAAGTATTACGAAGGATCTTGATTCCTTCTTGGCACAAAGGACTTTTCGAAGTATGAAAAAGATATTCTCGACACTAATCTAAGTTTTTTCCTTTTCAGTAATTGCTCAGACAGCTTATTCGCAAGGCTTTCCCTATCAGGAATATAAGACACGAGACTTGTCAGAATTGGCCGCAATAGATTCCGATGACAGGAATTCTGATGCCACAATCAGAAAAGGATTTCTTATTCAACCAAAACCTTTCTATTCAGCAATTAGGGTGGAATACACGGGCAAGTCAAGAGCTATTTCGTCTGAAAGAATTAGTTTGTTTGCGGCGTCGCAAAGCAGTTTGGGCGTTGACGCGAAGGTTTTGACACTTTTGAAAGATGAGTATCTCTTCAGGGAGTGCGATAAGGAGTACTGGATTCCTGTGCAAAAACAGGTTGCCGCTTTTTTTCCGAAAGAATTGAAACCAGGCTATAAAATAACGCTATATTTAATGGCAGTGGGAGGAGTTAGACTCAACGGCAAATGGAATTCAGTTTTCTTAGTTAACGAGTTCAAGAAATACTAGCTTTACTTGGAAAGATGGCGTGCGGGTAGTCCAGCCAAATCAATAGCCAAAAACCGGAAGGATGCTTTAAGGACTCGACAGCACACAGATTCGGTTGTGGATGATTTGTGCAGCAGGGAATCCTGAACGCAAGTTTGATTCTATGTTCAGGTCTTAGATTAATTAGAACGCTAGATTGGTCTGCGAGTTCCCACCGCAAGGGTCTTCGCAGGCTGCTCATGGATCTGTAAACGGCCCTTAAATCTTGCGCAGACCATTTATGCGGAGCTCATTTCTCCATTTCAATTGCTGTGATTAGATTGCTCGCATTCACCCAGCCAGAGATCACCGATTCCGCCGGTTCCTGTTTGCAAAGAATCCAGTTTCCCCGGATACGGTCAACACGACAGCG
Organism: Pyrinomonadaceae bacterium; assembly: GCA_013003215.1. Classification (GTDB taxonomy): domain Bacteria; phylum Acidobacteriota; class Blastocatellia; order Pyrinomonadales; family Pyrinomonadaceae; genus Aridibacter. Next base: position 10,034 of record JABDKD010000271.1, on the reverse strand, counting down.
TCTATAGTTATCTAATCCGAATCCGATGAGATAACGCTTTCCGTCTTCGAATATTGCCGATGCCGGAGAAACGCCGTCCCTTTCGAATCGGACGCGGACGGGATCATTGATCGCCTCGATACGGCTGTTGCCGTTTAGCTTGACCTCTGGTTCCCCGTCGATCTTTACTTTGCCCTTGATCTCCAGCGTTTCTTTGACCTCGATCGGCACCGGATCCCCTGAGCTATTAGTTACGAAAACCCGCGTCACCTCCTCAGAAACCCGTGCGCTGACCGGCGCAAGACCGACCATTACTGCACCGAGCAGAAGTCCTGCGACCAGATATTTCGAACCTTTAAATTGCTTCATCTCGCCCCCCATAGATAATTGATTACTGACATTATAGTTTAGGATGAAGAAATCCACGTCCGGGTAGCCCGTTACCTTTGAGAATAACACCCTCACGGAGACGTTATAGGGGCTCTTTGAATTCGAGTATTAAGATCTTTGCGGCTCCGCCTGCTTGATCTCCTGGAAGGCTAGATCTGATTTCGGATCTCCGCTTAATAGCGGCTTTGCCGCCGTGATGTTCGGGTTCGCCCCCCGCCCTCAGCACCACTTGGGTTCAAAGTTCAATGCTCAAGGTATAACCTCGGACATTAAACCTTGAGCATTGAACGTTGAACCCAAACGTTAGGGCATAAACTCCTTCGGAACAGGCTTGTTCCTGATGTCGTAGCTCTCCGCTGAGATCCAGTAGCGATTTCCGTCATGAAATAACTGAATGCTGTTGATCCCGCGTCCTCCGACCGGGCCGTCTTTTGTGGTCTTCCATTCGTAAGTGCTCCAGACATGGGTTATGGCTCCATATTTCCGGGTCTCACGTTTGATCTCGTATTCAAAAAATCCCGTTTTGCGGGGCTTGCTGTTCCTTTCGTGATAACCCGAAATCGTCATGATATTGGGTTTCACGCCGCCTTTTCCGTCACCCGACATCATTATTACCTGTGCGTCTTTGATATGGATGCTCAGGTCGCGGTCTTTATCCGGTATGCTCCCGGCCGGCCCTGAGACGACCTCATAGTACGCCTTCATTATTCCGTTAAGTGTTTTTACATCTTCGGATCTTGGATAATTCCGGTTTTCGCCAGAAGAATGTTCCTTCTTCACATCTAGCGAATTCTTGGCCTCACCAGTTGTAAGCATTGTATTTGCAATACTTAACGCAAACATTAACCCAACCAACGATATTCCCGAACTTCGCAAAATAATTGAAAATCTATTGTTAGACCACGATACTCTCTTCATATCCACCCCTCATCGTTTTGTTAACGCCGCCCGCTGACGCAGGCGGAGATGACTGCCATCGGCTCATGCCGACGGTACTGATTTATTCCCAAACACCATAGCTTAAAGTCGATCGGCGGATCCAACCCCGAACGCCAACGTCGAAGAGTCTGACCCGTCTTAGAGTTCAAGGATTTAGTAAAGCAAAACCTTGAACCTTGAACTTTTGAACATTGAACTAAACATCCACCCCATTTCGTTAACGCTTTATACGATATTGTCTCGATTTGGTATGAACAATATTCGAAAAATTTGGCGATCGGGCATAAAAAGACCATAATACGGGCATTCTACGTAAAATGGGTCCTATGGCACGGACATTGCTTTTATACTCAGCGGTTGCAAAAAGCAGTCGCCCGAGTTGGAGGGTTTCGATGAAATATCCTGAACTGCTGACCCGGTTGGTTGCGACAGCAACATTGATCTTTGTTAATTGTATTTTCTTGTATGCGCAAACCGAGTTGCCGGCAGGCACGATAATCCCGGTCCAGATGGAAAACGGGATCAATTCGGAATCGGCAGGCGTGGATGACACGTTTACGGCGGTAACGACAAAACCGTTTTTTATAGACGGTTCCCCGGTTCTCTCAGCAGGAGCCTCTTTTACAGGACGCATCACGAATGTTGAGGCCGCAAGCGGGGCAAGCAAGCCCGGCTCGTTGAAGGTTGAGATCGTTTCTTTGAGATTCCGGAGCGGGGTCGAGAGAAAAGTCTCGGGAAAGCTCGTTAACGAGTTAACAAGAAAGCGCTCCAGTATTTTTAGTGCAATCGCGGTTCTTGGTGGAGCCGCGGCAGGCGGGATTTTTGGAATGCTGTCCAAGACCCGAAATGGGGGTGCGATCGGTGCCGGAATAGGCGCCGGAGCAGGAACGGGAGTAGCGCTCGCAAGAAAAGGAAAAGACGTCGGAATCGAAACGGATGAGGTGTTCGAAATTGAGTTGACCAAGACGGTGCAACTACCGGCGGAAGGATATTGATTTGGTCGTTGGCGAGAGATTTCCACGCGGCCTTCGAGAAGGCCTGACATGAAGGGGAGAGCATGTCAGGCCTTTTCGCGTGCCCGAAAAACAGTACCCGTCCGTCGGTTTTGTGTTTATTGCGAGATATGAAAGAATGACTTTTTCAATTTAAGAAAAGTACTTTAAGAAGGGGAAGAATAATGGCTGGAAGAAATAAGATTACGGTCGTTGGCGCCGGCAACGTTGGCGCGACCGCCGCTCACTGGATCGCTTCGAAGGAACTCGCAGACGTTGTCCTGGTTGATATCGTCGAAGGCGTACCGCAAGGAAAATCACTCGACTTGGCACAATCCGCCCCGATCGATGGATTTGACGTAAAGCTAGTTGGTGCAAACAGTTACGAAGAAACCGCTGGATCAGATGTTGTTATCATAACCGCGGGATTGCCTCGAAAGCCTGGTATGAGCCGGGATGATCTTTTGAAAACCAACAGTGATATCGTTGGTTCGGTAACGGAAGAGATCGCTAAGCACTCACCCGACGCCGTTATCATCATCGTCTCCAATCCACTGGATGCAATGGCACAGGTCGCATTCGTCCGCTCAGGATTCCCGAAAAACCGTGTCATCGGAATGGCAGGGGTTTTGGACTCGGCACGTATGCGTTGTTTCCTAGCTGAGGCCCTGGATGTATCAGTCGAAAACGTCACCGCTTTTGTACTGGGCGGACATGGGGACACGATGGTTCCGCTGCCGCGTTATTCTACCTGTGCAGGAATTCCGGTCACAGAGCTTCTGCCTGAGGAAAAGATCGACGCAATCGTAGATCGTACCGCGAATGGCGGAGCGGAGATCGTTGGGCTTTTGAAAACAGGATCTGCTTTCTACGCGCCGTCACTGGGTGCCGTCGAGATGGCGGAGTCCATTCTAAAGGACAAAAAGAAGATCCTTCCCTGCGCTGTTTATCTGGAGGGTGAATATGGTGTCAACAACCTGTTCGTCGGTGTGCCCTGCAAGTTGGGCAAAAACGGTGTTGAGCAGATAATTGAGATCTCGTTAACTAATGACGAACGTGCAGCTCTTCAGAAGTCTGCCGGAGCAGTTCAAGAGCTGATCGACGTTTTGGGTATATAAGAGGTATTAAAAAAGCTCATTTTTATGGAAACCGCGCTTGGGCGCGGTTTTTTTTGTCTGCGGTCACGAAGTGACGAGCTGATCATAGCGTATACGGCTTGAAATCCCGGTCGCGGCTTCCCGCAAACGTGTTGCTCTTGAAAGCGCTGGCAGCGCGTTCGGAGCATAGCCAGTGGTAAGCGCAAAGCGCGCAGCCTCTGGTAAAAATGCCCGAAATGCGTTTTAGCTCTGAAGGAGCCCCATTACTGAACCGCCCCTCCAGGGCGAAGAATAAATGTGGAAACAGGTACCCAGATGCTGCGCCGAAGCGGCTTACAACTGGCTAAGCTATGGTCGCGCTTCCAGCGCTGCGAAAGGCCTCAATTCTGAAATCCCCCTGATCTTCTTCATCCCTGTTGGAAACTTACGCCCGCTACCGCAGTCGGTACTGATCCACTCTCCTGCTTTCATGCCGCCCCCGTTTTTTTTCCTCCTACTCTCTTCCTTAGGCTGCGCGCTCCGCGCTTGACCACGGCTACGATCAGTTCGCCGCTCACGCGGCTTGGCTTTTTTCGATACTGCTTGCCCCGATCCGTTAACGACAATGTCAGCAGTCACATATTTTGTCCACTTAGAAAGTCTCGTAGTAACGAGCTGATCGTAGCGGTGGACTTGTAATCAATTCCGATTCCGAAACAAGTCACGTAGTGACGAACTGATCGTAGCCGTGGACTTCAGTCCACGGGATCGTTTCGCAAACACGTTTTTGTCGCGTCAGTGACAATTGATTCATGCGTCGCTGACGCGACGCCGTCTCGTGGGCATCCTCTATCCTTGGGCTGCGCGCTTCGCGCTTGACCACGGCTACGATCAGTTCGCCGCTCACGCGGCTTGAAATCCTTATGTCTTCCCCCAACTCAGCCAACTCAGCCAACTCAGCCAACTCAGCCAACTCAGCCAACTCAGTCAACTCAGTCAACTCACCTATGACCGATGTTCGGTCAGATTGAAGGAAGTATTCAGTCTTTTTGACCATTCGCTCATCATGCAGAGACCGAAAACGCACTTCGATAACGCATTAAGTCTCGTATTTTCAACATTTAGATATGATGGCACATCTCTTGCAAATCTTTTGAGCGGCACAAAGTGTTTGTGCTGTTGAAAAGTTTTCAGAAAAGAACTTGAGGATACAAAAATGAAAAACCCGAAAAAAACAAACCTAGTGACGAAAGGCCTAGCATTGATGGCGCTGTATTCAATGCTTATGCTGCCTGTATTCGTCTCTAATGCTGCGGTAAACGCACAGACGGTTATTAAAAACGAGGCGGCTTCGACACCGATCCTCGCGAAATATACGACCGACCTGACTGCGGAAGCTGCAAATAACGACCTCCGGCTTTCCGGTGAGTTTGAAAAGGAAGTTGATAAGCTCATCAAATCCCTTTCGAGCTCTGATTTCCGTCAACCGGCATTGCTCGACCAACTGGGTGAAAGCCAGGAATTGGTTGTTGAGGTACTCGCAGACCGAATCGCCAAGGGTAAAGTCCCGGCGGCACTTCAAAACAAAAGAGTATTGAAGCTCGAAGTTGCTTCGCTCTTTGAAGGCGCGGCATCGGATTCTGAGGTTACCGAGAGGATGAAGAGCCTTGTAGGAGAACTCGCTCAAACAAACGGAAATTCGATTCTATTTGTTGACGAGCTTTCGAACTTCGTAGGCAGCAAACAGGTGAACGACCTGCTTGCATCCTCGATCATTAACGACCGTTTGAACATAATCGGCGGTTCTTCCAAACAGGATTACCTGGAGAATGTAAATACTGTTGCGGAAGTTTCAGCTCTCTTTGAACCGATTATGATCGGCGGCGACTATAGCGGACTCAGCAACGACGCAAAGCGTTCGAAGGCTAATCGTTATAGAGGCGACAACGTTTCGGCTGAGATCCGCGACCTTATGAAGAATCAATCTCTGAACACACGTTTGGACGTTATCCTTCAGTCGAGGGGCGCTGACAATCCGGAACTTCGTTCGCTTATGGCTCAGTACGGGGCTCGCATAAAGAACCGCATCGGCAACACCAACACTATCGTTGTTAATATGCCATTGAGTGCGGTGGAAGCTATTTCCAACAGCGGAATGGCCAACTTTATGTCCCCGGACCGCCAACTTCTCAAGTTAGGTCACATTGAAAAAGCAACGGGTGCAAGCTATGCGCGTTCGATCGCAAGTTCGATCGATAGCTCTTTGGACGGAACGGGTGTTGGTATCGCCATCGTGGATTCGGGCATGAAGGTGGACCATAAAGCGTTCCAGAACGATGCAGGACAAAGCCGTGTAGTTTACAGCGCCAACTTCACAGACGATGCCGACTCCGATGATGGCTATGGCCACGGAACGCACGTAGCGGGTATCGCAGCAGGTAACTCCAACAAGGACAACGGTGAATATAGGGGTATTGCGCCTGACGCGGACATCATTAACATAAAGGCGCTTGATTCAAGCGGCACCGGCCAGGCTTCATGGCTTCTGAATGCTCTTAACTGGATCGAGTTGAACCACCAGCAGTACAACATTCGCGTTGTAAACCTTTCGCTTGGCGGTTTGGCAGTCGATTCATACACGAACGACCCTGTAAACATTGCAGTACAGGATCTTAACGCTCTCGGTATTCTTGTGGTTGCAGCTGCAGGAAACGAAGGTAAAGACGCTTCAGGAAACAAGCTTTACGGTCACATTCATTCACCTGGTAACGATCCTTCCGCTTTGACGGTTGGTGCGGTGAATACACGTGATACTGATTCTTCATCGGATGACGCGATCACGACCTTTAGCTCGCGCGGTCCTACAAGGAGTTCTTATGTAGAGGCTGACGGCACGATCATTTATGACAACGCCATCAAGCCGGACATCTCCGCTCCTGGTAACAAGATCGTTGCTCCGCAGGGTGACAATGTCTACCTAGCGACCAACTATCCGGTTTTAAGAGACCCTTTACTTGAAATTGGTGACCCGGATGACAACATGATGTACATGAGCGGTACCTCAATGGCCGCTCCGATGGTAGCCGGTGCTGCTGCACTGCTCTTCGAATTGAATCCGAATCTAACGCCGCAAATGGTCAAGATGATCCTTGAATATACGGCACAGCCGTTGGCAGGATACAGCGTTCTTGAACAGGGCGCCGGCCAGATGAACCTCGAAGGTGCAATAAGGCTTGCGAGCGTTTATCGAACGGACATCGACTTCAATACGGCAGCTTCCGGAATGTACATGATCGCCAGCGGTCAGTCCTTCCCGGTTGCACAAACAACGATCAACGGTAATACCTTCAGCTGGGCCGGTGGAATTCTAACGAACCACGGTTACATACAGTCGACGATCATTCCTATGTACTTCAACAACGTATACAGAAATGGCAGCTTCTTCCAGCTAGGTATCGAAAATGACGCCTTAACTATGCAGTATTCCATGAACTCGAATTTCCACTACAGTTCGTACATGGCCTTCCAGGCTAAGGTTCGACAAAGTGACGGTTCGACGATCGGCGGTGGCGCTATCCTCTACGGATACGGCGTCTTCGTAAGCGACGGGGTATTAGTCAGCGACGGTGTACTCTTAGCGGACGGGGTCCTTGTAAGCGACAGGATGAACGCTGACGGTGTCTTAATTAGTGACGGCGTGCTGGTCAGCGACCGCATGACTGCCAACGGAGTATTAGTAAGCGACGGTGTACTTGTAAGTGACCGGTCTGCTCAAAGTACGATCAATGCAATCGCAGGAGACGAATAACAACACTGACAAAATAAAAAAAGGAGGATAAAAACATGCAAATTGTCAAAAGTGTTGAAAAAAGATTCGAAAGTGTTAACAGCCAAGTCCCTGTAATTGCAGTACCAAACTTGAAGCAGCTGGAAGTTCTCAAAGAAGAGAACACCACGGAAGTCAGAGAGTTTCTCAAAGTCCGACCGGTTCACACAGTAGTGATGTCCAGCTTCATACAGGACAACGGCCTGGAAAGCGAACTCAACCGCGGTATCTACTACGGTTACAGAAACGACGAAGGCCAGCTCGAAGGCGTCGCCTTGATCGGACACTCAACTTTGATCGAAGCCCGCTCTGAGGAAGCACTCACCGCATTCGCGATGATAGCCAGAGAGAGCGAAACACCGATCCACCTGATGATGTCGGACGGAACCGCAATCGAGAAGTTCTGGACACTTTATAAACAGGACGGAAGCCAACCAAGGCTGAAGTTTACGGAAAAGCTCTTTGATTTGAAATTCCCCTTCCCGATCCAGGAATGCGAGTGGAATGTACGAAAGGCCGAGAAATCGGAAATCGAACAGATCGCCAAGGCACACGCCGAAGTAGCATTGTTGGAGAGCGGAGTGGACCCAATGGAAAAAGATCCGGAAGGATTTATCCAAAGGTGCCTACGGAGGATTGAAAAAGGACGAACGTTTGTAGTCTTTGAAAATCAGAAGCTTGTGTTCAAAGCAGATATCGTGGCTGAAACAGATGATGTCATCTACCTGGAAGGCGTCTATGTCTCTCCCGAATATCGCGGACGGAATATCGGTTCCAAATGTATGTCCAAGTTAGGTGCAAACCTTTTATCAAAAGTGGAAAACATCTGCTTGCTAAGTAACCTGGAATTCAAAGCAGCACACAGGTGCTTCGAAAAGGCCGGATTCAGTTCGACGGATCAATGCACGACGATCTTTGTTTAACACTTAAAAACAATAGACAACGTCATTGAAATAGTTCATAATGGTATTGTTTTGTGATCAGAGTATTCGATCGCAGAACAATACCTTTCTTTTTTTGGCTTGAAAGTCCATTTGAGCCCCCCCGGAATCAACTTTCCCGCCATGCGCCCGTACATTTGCGGCAACAGGTAATGAAAGCAAAATCGCTAACATCATTCTACAAGATACTTGTAGCTGTACTCGGAGTGATTTGCGTTACATACGCACTGATCAATATTCCGTTGGCAAAGATCGATCTGTACCTGTTGATTCTCGTCGTTCTTACTGTCGGGATCGGATCCCAGATCTCAATCCAGATTCCCCGCTTTAAGTCCTACATCTCGGTATCGGACTCTTTTATATTCCTAGCCTTAATGCTTTACGGCGGCGAAGTCGCGGTAGTGCTCGCGGCCATTGACGCTGTTTTCGCGTCCTGGAAATTCTGTAAAAAGAAGATCACAGTGCTTCTGAACTTTGGTGTTTTAGCGATCAGCACTGCGGTCGTGGCGACCACCCTCCAGTTCACAGGACTCCTCAGCGAGATTCAGAACCATGAATATCATCGGAACTGGGACACCTTTGCAATAGCCCTTTCCGTAATGGCGCTGGTACAGTTCCTCGCTAACACCTCTATCGCGACGGTTTACGGCTACATGAGCTCGAACCAGTCGCTCTGGGAAACTTGGAAGACCAAGTATCTGTGGTCTTTCATTACCTATGCTGTCGGGGCTGCAAGTGCAGGTTTCCTTTTCAACATGGTCCACTATGTTGGGTTTGGAGTTGTTATTGTTGCCTTCCCGGTCATTTACCTGATGTATCTCAGTTACAAGATGTACCTGAGAAACGTGGAGATGTCGATTTCCCAGGCTGAACAGGCTGAGAAGTATGCCGAGATCCTTGAAGAAAGATCAGAGGCCCTTCGGGACTCAGAAGAGAGGTTCAGAAGTGCGTTCGACTTCGCACCTATCGGTATCGGCCTGGTATCGCACCAGGGGCAATGGTTAAAGGTAAACAGGGCGCTCTGCGAGATATTGGGCTACTCGGAAGATGAATTCCTCGACACTGATTTCCAGTCGATGCTCATGCCGGAAGACCTCGGAGAAACCCTCGTAAGGATCCACGAGCTTTTAAGCGGCAAGGTCCTGACCTGCCAGTTGGAACAGCGATATCTCCATAAAGACGGTAATACGGTTTGGGCCTCGTGGAGCGTTTCACCGATCAACTCTGGGGCCAATCCGAACCTCATATTCCAGATACAGGATATTACCGATAAAAAGCGGGCCGAAGAGAAACTACAGTACGAAGCGACCCACGATTCGCTCACCGGCCTTCCGAACCGGGCGCTGTTTATGTCGAGGCTGGAAGCCGCACTCGAAAAGACACACGACAATCCGACTTACAAGACAAGCGTTCTCTTTATCGACCTCGACCGCTTCAAGATCGTTAACGATAGTCTCGGTCACATCGTCGGAGACCAACTGCTCGTCAGGATTGCCGGCAGGCTCAAAGAATGCCTGCGCCCCGCTGACATGGTTGCGAGGCTTGGCGGGGACGAGTTCACGATCCTCGTGGAAGGAAAATACGGCGAAGAAGAGATCATAACCATTGCCGAGCGTGTGCAGGAAAAGTTTGCCCATCCGTTCGACCTGAATGGCCAGGAAGTCTACAGCTCGGCAAGTATCGGAGTCCTTCAGAGCACTGACAAACACCTGACCGCTGAAGATATGATGCGTGACGCCGACACAGCCATGTACCAGGCGAAGCGTAAAGGAAAGGCACGACACGAGGTGTTCGATCCCGACATGCATGAGCACGTCAAGCAAACACTTCAACTCGAAACTGATCTTCGACGCGCCGTTGAACACGAAGAGTTCAGCGTGTTCTATCAACC
>JABDKD010000205.1 GCA_013003215.1 Pyrinomonadaceae bacterium | reverse complement strand
GATATATTCAACTCTTTTGGGGGCTTCAAAAAAGGTCGTAGGGCTGTGTTTATCTGAGTTTGTATATGTTGAGAATAAAGGTCTTAGTCGTGGTGGCGTTTTGTCTTCTGGCGGTGGTGTTTTACGGGCACAGTTCTGTCACACCCGCTGTTCAGGGTTTAACCTGAGGCGAACCGCTTGACGCTCCCACGGGCGTTTCAGCTTCTAATGGAGACTACGCAAACAAGGTTGGGATAAATTGGGATACGATCCGCGGGGCTACGACTTACCGGGTTTTCCGAAATATAGTCGATGATTCCGGCACTGCTACTGAAGTTGGAACCACGGCCGCTAATTTCTTTTTTGACTCGACGGCGACCGTTTCCCAAAACTACTTCTATTGGGTCAGAGCAGAGAACACTTCCGTCATTAGTGATTTGAGCGCTTCCGCTCAGGGACTCCGCTCTCCGAGCAGCGGCGGCGGAGGCCCCTTTTCCCCATTAGAACCTCCTATCGCGCCAGTAGGCAATCCTATTACTGCGTCGAAAGCCTATCTTGGTAAAGCACTTTTTTGGGACGAGCAATTGTCTTCAACCAGGACTGTCGCATGCGGGACCTGCCACAGGCCGGCAGCGGGCGGAATTGATCCGCGGTCGCTTTCAACCGCTCCGGAATCGGTAAATCCCGGCCCGGACGGAGTCTTCAGTACGACCGACGACATCATCGGCTCACAAGGTGTTCCTTCTAATAATTCCGACGGCACATATAATCTAAATGACAACTTCTTGATGAAGCCGCAGGTTACCGGCAGGCTCGCGCCTTCTTACCTGAATGCCCAGTACGCGACGGATGGCTTGTTCTGGGACGGCCGTGCCACGAACGTGTTTAGGGATCCGATTACGAACGCGGTGGTCCTTAACGCCAATGCTTCTTTGGAAAGCCAGTCTGTCGGGCCACCTGTAAGCGCCGCCGAGATGGCACATGGCGGACGTGACTGGAATGACGCCGCGGCACGAATCCAGGGTGTAAAGCCGTTGGCGCTTGCGGAAAACATACCGACAGCCCTTGAGATCTGGATCAACGATCGAACTTATCCTGAGTTGTTCCTGGAGGTATTTGGTACCGCGGACGTAAACGCGCAGCGGATTGCGATGGCAATAGCGACGCATGAGCGGACGTTATTCTCAGATCGAACGCCGTTTGACAGGGCGGTGGCGGGTATCCAGCCGCTCCAGCCGCTTGAACAGCAGGGGAGACAATTATTCGGGACTGCAGATTGCACGTTCTGTCATGGTGACGCTTTGCTGTCTGATCAGATTTTCCACAACATCGGCGTCCGGCCCCAGGCTGACGATACCGGTAGGTTTGGGGAGACCGGAGTTGAATTCGACCGCGGATCGTTTAAGACCCCGACGCTCCGTAATGTTGAACTCCGTCCGGCGTTTATGCACAACGGCGGTTTCTCGACGCTTGAGGAAGTGGTTGATTTCTATGACCGCGGCGGTGATTTTCCGGCACCCAACATAGATATTGCGGTCATTCGCGTACACAATTTCACCCAGCAGGAAAAAGATGCTTTGGTCGCTTTTATGAGCCGGCCTTTAACGGACCCTCGTGTGGCGAATGAACTCCCGCCGTTTGACCGTCCAACATTGTATACAGAATCTTCCAGGGTTCCTGTGGTCTCCGGGACAGGTAGAACTGGTGCGGGCGGCGAAGAGCCGGAGGTCACCGCGATCGAGCCCCCGCTTGCGGGTAATCCAAGCTTTACTGTCGGTCTTTCGAATGTGATTCCCACAACGCAGGCTGTTCTTGTAATTGACTCGACCGATCCCGGAGTCGGATCGACAATTCCTGCCAGTGGTTCTTTCGCCCGGGAGGTGATTCAAACACAGGACAACGGTTCGGGAGACGGATTTGGGTCTGTGGTATTGACGGTTCCGACAACACCTGATGTCGTTGGCGCAACATTTTTCGGACGGTGGTATGTGACGGACGGAGCCGCAGCAAACGGATTTGCTGTTTCACCTGTGTTCGAGTTCACGGTGTTTGGTGATGCGGTTGCGCCGGGAAGTACAAGGTTTGATTTTGACGGTGACTCCAAGGCTGATGTGTCGATTTTCAGACCCGGACCGGGAGAATGGTGGTATAAGAAATCATCGGATGGTGGTAATTATGCCGCGCAGTTCGGTTCGGGAACCGACACGATAACTCCTGCAGACTTCACCGGCGATGGTAAGACTGATATCGCGTTCTTCAGGCCAAGTGTGGGCGAATGGTTTGTATTGCGAAGTGAAGACGAGTCATTCTACAGTTTCCCGTTTGGCGGTACCGGTGATATTCCGGCACCTGGTGATTTTGATGCGATGGGACGGATGATCCGGCAGTTTTCCGGCCGTCTACTGCGACGTGGTTTATTCTTCGTTCTTCGGATGGCGGCGTTACGATCCAGCCGTTTGGAGCGACCGGCGATCAACCGACGGTTGAGGACTACGATGGAGACGGCACCGATGACATTTCGATCTTTAGGCCGTCTGTGGCCGAATGGTGGCAGCTGCGAAGTACGGATGGAGTTGTTGCGTTGCAGTTCGGAGCTTCGGGTGACAATGCCGTTCCGGCAGACTTTACAGGAGATGGAAAGACAGACATAGCATTCTGGAGGCCTTCAAACGGATTCTGGTTTGTGCTCAGGTCCGAAGACTTCTCATTCTATTCTTTCCCATTTGGCACGACGGGTGATTTGCCGGTGCCTGGAGACTACGATGGTGACGGTACGGCGGATGCCGCGGTGTTCCGTCCCTCAACAAACACCTGGTTTAAGTCACAGTCGACAGACGGGTTCGAAGCAGAGGCCTTTGGGATTGCGGGAGACATTCCTGTTCCCAATGCTTATGTAGCAGAATAGGCTGAATCGAGTTCCAAGTTTCAAGTTCCAAGTCTGATAATTCAGGCTTGGACTTTTTTGTGCAGCCGATTTGCACACCCGGGGCGAAAACGGTGTGTGTATCCGTACCCCGGGGCTAAGTTATGGTCGCACCTTCGGCGCTAATAATGCATTCCGGATTCTCAACATCTGAACTTGAAACTTGAAACTTGAAACTCCGAACTCAGCGGCCCTCAGACCGATAGGTCTTATAGTCCAACTCCTGGAAGATCGTATCCCTTGCTTCAAGTTCAAACAGTAGTTCCTGATCGACCTCGTAGTTCTCGAGACCGTCTGCAAGCAATGCGAATCGGTGGATATGAGATTGAAAACGCCGTGACGAATACTGCACAGTCGTGCCCTGGTAGATTTGAAATGCCCAGTCGCTCGATTGGGCCAGCAGCAATTCCCGCGCACATTGGTTCAAGGCCCTGTACTCAAGTTCGTTTGGATGTTCGAAGTGGTTGGCAAGGCGGGTCATGCGGGCTTCCGCATCATGTGCATACTCATACATCCACGATGTGCCCTCGTTCAACCAAACCTTGAAATAACCGTTTTCACCCCACGAAGACGCGGATGGTTCCTGAATCTGGATCGGGACACCAGAATCCAGATAATCGCCGGGCGTGACAGCTTCAATCTCGTCCTGGTCAAAATATACCTGCCGAAACAAGTAGTCTATAAACTGAGGCCCTTCGAACCACCAGTGGCCAAAGAGTTCTGCATCGTACGGCGATGTTACCAGCGGCGGATGCCCTTCGTAAATTTTTCTAAGTTTTTTCGCCTGTTCGATCCGTTTTGCCAGGAAATCTGCCGCATGTTCGCCGGCCAAATGATTCGCCTGCCTCGGATGATATGGACGTTTCAGGTTCTGCGGGGTGTCCCGGCCCGTTATCCGATAGTACTTCAATCCGAGGTGTCTCCGGTCGCCATCCTCATGCAGGTGTGGTTTTAGATACTCGATCGGGAGGTCCCAACCTATGTCTCGATAAAATTCCCTGTAATCGGGGTGGCCAGGATATCCGACTTCGGCACTCCAAACCTGTTGACTGGTTTCGACGTCCCGTGCAAATACGGCGACTCCATTCGAACAGCGTACCGGTGCATGGACCCCATATTTGGGTCTTGGATCACCATAGAGAATCGCATGAGAGTCGCCGATGAAGTATTCGATCCCCGACGCGGACAACAGTTCTTCAAGCCCTGGCTCGTATGCACATTCCGGAAGCCAGATTCCGCGAGGCTGCCGGCCGAAATGTTTCTTGTAGTTTTGGACAGCGATTTCGACCTGCGCCCTTTTTGACTCAAGGGTCGAGATTAGTGGTAGGAACCCGTGGGTGGCGCCGCAGGTGATAATCTCCAGCACACCATTGTCCTGCAGCTCACGGAAAGCCCGGATAAGATCCCGGTCATATTTATCGTTCCAGAGTTCTAGCGACGCAGTTAGCAGTCCAACATACATGTCGGCTACATTTATAAACTCGGGTTCTTCTCTCCGGACCCTGACCTGCTCCTTTTTTGAAAGCTCGATCAGGTTCTCAAGGTGTGCCGTATAGCGTTTTTGAAGTAAGTCATCCGCGAGCATCTCACAAAGAGGTGGGGAGATGTTCATCGCAAGTCGCGGTTTAACCCCTGCTTCGTCGAGTCGTTCAAGAATCGAAATTATGGGAATGTAGACCTCAGTAACGGCCTCATAGAACCAATCCTCTTCAAGAAACTCCGGGTGTTCCGGATGTCTTACAAAAGGAAGATGCGCGTGAAGGATAAGACTAAAATAGCCAAAGGTCATAAAAAAATGAGCGGAACCAGTTTAGATAATCCCGCCCATCGTCTCGAATTTGTGTACTTTAATCAAGGTAATCTTACAGGTGAACCCGCAAAAAACTTCTTGCCCAGTTCGTCCATCTTCGGCACAAGGCTTCTCGGCAAACGTCGTTTCTTTATTTTTCGCGGGAAATTGACCAGGCTTGCGCCGAATACAGCCGAACCGGTTTCGGCGAATTCTTCAATTTCTTCCGCAACGAGATCAAAGTGCTTTTCGAGGGCGGATAGTGCGGATTTACCGGAAACTCCTGCCAAATCCTTTTCAATGAGATCGAAGAGGCCGGGTTCGATATGATCCTTGATTTCTTCCAGGCTGTGACCGGCCGCCAGTGCGAGCATCACAAATCTCAGATCGGTTTCAAAACCGCTCATCTCACCCTTTGTGCTTTTTCCGGTCAAGATCTCAAACGACCTCACGGTCGATATCTCAGCGATATCCGGATCGTCACCGGCAAGAGCAACATCAAACGCGTCACGCTTGTAGCCGGCCGCTTCCAATGTCTGGGCGAATTGATCCGCCGTCAGATTGAAGCTCGGTGTGTAATCAGTCCTGTTTGAAGGAGTTTTTCTCGGCGTTCGAAGTTCATTTGAATATGCGATTCTGATATAAGGCCGATTGGGCGCATAGAACCCGATCTCAGCCCTGTAGGTCGCATCTGCATTCACATCAAACCACCAGTTCCCGCGCGGATCGATCGGAAAGATCTGTTCATCGCCGGATGTCAGGTTATGGAGCCGTGCTACAAGTGTATAACTACTTGTATGGCTGCCAAGCGCCTTATCCAAAACCGCATACGGATTTTTTCGGACGGACCAGTAAAAGTGAATACGGTTCGGCGACTGCATTTGGAGCCTTGCGCGGTCTTTCTTCCTTAGGTCGGGTAGTTTCGGCTCCGCCAGCAGACGCTTAAGCGGATCCCTTTCCTTCAACGTATCCTGATCGTCCGCGGATCTTATCTCCGAATCGACCGTCCGGCTTTCCAACGCTCTCGAATCTGAAGTGCCTGCGGAACTGCCCGGGAAACCAACTTCCAGATCGAACTCGAAATCCTGTGAATTTTCTTTACTCATAAAACAAACACCTACAATCGCGAAGTAGCGATTATCGGTGTTAATACCAAAACATACAAGGCCTGAAGCCTATATTCGAACTATATCATTTCGCAGCGACTGAAGATCGCAAATTTGAGTACTCCCGTAACTTGATTTTTACATCTCCCCATTGCGTCTCAACTTCTGCCAAGACGGGAACCCGGTCAACGTCGTCGGTGATCCAAATAACCAAATCGCCCTTCTGTTCGATAAACATTCCCTCGCCGAAGACTTCAGGCTCAATGCGGAAACACCAGCGCTTTCCAAGTTTGCTTTTGATCATCTCCCGCTTAGCTACAACAACCGGGATGTCGTAGACGAGTCCGGAATCACTAACCTTGAAAGTAAATCTCTTTCCTACTGCCAGGTCCAGTCCACGCAGCCTGTAAACGGCGGAAACCATGTCCTGCGTGTCCGGTCCGATTCTTGACGCGACGCGCCGAGGAGCTCGAGTTGGGTCTTTCGGATCCGTTTCCGTAAATGTAACCCGTCTTGATTGGTAATCGAACTCCGCTTCGCTTTCCCGAACCCTTTCGCCCTGCTTGTCTAGTTTCGTTGTCTTTTCTATTTGGAATTTCTGTCCATCGATCCTCGAATCGATATTCATTGTGAACTTAAAATTAAACAGTTTTGCCAGGGTGCCCTTCGACCTGCCTTCTGTAAAGACGTTGTAAAAGCCGTCTGTGCCGGAATCGCCGACCTGGAAATCAATTTCCGCGATTGCAAATGAAAACCCAAGTTTTTTGTATTTCCCTACATATTTCAGCTTTTCGCCGGGAAGATACGGGTCGAATTTGACTTCAGAAACCGACAAAGGCTGCGCTTCTGTTGCGACAGGGCCCGGCGTCGTCTGCGCCAAGGCTACCAGTGCGAAGCAAAAGATCGCGAGCAGGAGAGTTGTAAACCGTTGTCGAATCATTAGTTATCGAGTGCTTAGCAATTCGGCGGCAGGATTGGTGTTTGCCAATTCCAAATTCGGGTCCGCATGGTACTCAAGGTACCGCAAATAAAGGCTCAGTTCAACTAAATTCACAGCTGAAATGATTGCAAAAAATCCGCCAAAGTAATTCACGCAATCCGCAGCCAACTCGACTGCCGAGCGCTTTGCCGCCAGTTCATTCGACGCTCAAGCAGCCAAAATAGATGCCAAAAAATGGAGATTTTTCGGCCTGTCAAAAAGGTGACTATCCGGACTTCTTTGAGTGGTTGTTATCTGAGCGGGTTGAAATAAGCGGAGAATCTTAACCGCGTGGAATGCTACGACTTTTCGATCAGAAATAGGAATTCTGTGTTTTTCCCTTCGGGTTTTCTGGCCCAGTCATTCGTCCAGCGCATTTGTTCCATCACATTTGAGCGGTGATCAATTTTTACGAAGTCACATATTCTTCCGTTTGTCTCAAGAACTTCGCGCAGTTCTGAAGCAGTCGCCCGCCCACGTGAACTGTAGGAGAGGATTACATATCTGCATTTTGTCTTCTGCAATAGTCTTTCAATCGCTTCTACCGCGAGGAATCTTCCGGAATCTCCTTTTCGAAATTCCTCAAACACAGAAGCAGCGACGCGGTCGGACGAGTCCTTTCTTCGGTTTGCCTTCCCAAAAAGATCAGGACGGTCGTTCA
The DNA here is from genome assembly GCA_013003215.1 of Pyrinomonadaceae bacterium. GTDB lineage: Bacteria > Acidobacteriota > Blastocatellia > Pyrinomonadales > Pyrinomonadaceae > Aridibacter. Next base: position 52,983 of record JABDKD010000205.1, on the reverse strand, counting down.
TTACAACTGTGCTCCAGAAATGATAGTACGACGAATAACGGACCCTCGATGGAGGCATCTTTTCGTTATTGGAACCGTATGGCGGATCGTAGTAAGCCAGATCACAATCAACATCACCGGCCGCTTCGATGGCGTCTTCCTGAAGGACCCGATGCTCTCCCTTATTCGGGATCAGCGTCGGAACCTCCAGCATGAGTTCCCGGTATGAACGCGGACTCCAGCGATTCAGATATGAGGCGAAATGTCCGATCGTGCTGTCGACGCGGTCAAGTGCCAGTACCAGGCTCGTAATCAAAACACTGCGGTCGGTAGAATCGACCGGGAGCTTGTCTATCTCATCCCTAATCGCGTCAAGCTTGCGCATGTTGTGAATTTGAAACGGCTTCTTCAGTCCGTCTTGATTTGTAGACGTTTCGGACTTTCCGCAGCCACCATAGTTCTCAGAGAACCAACCATGTTTGCCTTCCAATCCGTTTAAGTGAGCAATCAGCGGTTCGAAGTAATCTGGATCTTTGGTGTTCAGCAGATAGCATTCCGCAAAAGACCTGGACCACACAGCAGAGTCATTTGCAGTGACCTTGTAGCCTGCCTGCGCAAACGCCTGGGAGACACGGGTAGTTCCCGAAAAACCATCAAAAACCGTTTTTGCTCCGGTCTTTTCAGCCAGTTCCAGGATCTGCGGAATGAGTCGCAGTTTTGAACCGGCATATTTGATACCTTGTGTGCTCGGAGCTCTTAAAGCTGTAGTTGGATTCATTTGGAACAGAGACGGATGGGCCGAAGGAAAGGCCGTTTGAAATTGAAGTTGAATTTGGGAGGTTCCTGAAGTGGAACTTGCGGAAACGGAGCTATTATAAACCCAAACGGGTCCGAATACCTAGAAGCACTTTATCGACAGGTATTTCCATGCATATCCAATTGCCGCATTTTCTGCGGTGACAATCGATTCTGCAATCTATATCGTCGCGTCCGACTTCAAGGTCTTCCTTGAAAGGACTGCCGTTTCGCCACCATTCAGTCGGGCCGAATATCCCGACAACCGGACATTTCGCGGCGACCGCGAGATGAGTCGGACCGGTATCACCGCCGACATAGACTTTCGCACGCCTCGCGATCGCATAGAATCCTTTTAAGGAAGGCGTTGCGGAACGGCTCCTTCCCGATCTCGAAGCTAAGGCGGCCGCTTTGGCGAGGTCCGTTTCGTTTGGGGCCGTGCATATTAAAGACTCCAGCCCAAACTCTTCCCAAATCCGATCAGCCAGCGCGCCGTAGTTTTCTGCCGGCCAGAGTTTTGTTTTCCAGCCACCCGCCGGATTTAGGATCGCGAAATCATTCTCAAACAGTCCAGAGATTTCGTCTGCTTCCTCCGTATGCTCTTGCTCGATACTAATCGGGAATTCTATGGTTTCGCGGTCTAAAGTGAAGTTCTTGTCATTTTGAAACTCGCCGAGCGCTTTTTCCGCGAGTTCGATATTCCTAAGAATGACATTTGTTCGAGCAGGTACCTCTATCGTGTGGGTGAGAAGGTGCCGGCTTGCCGGTTCCCTCAATTCAGTGCGGCTGAATCCGGCCCGAAAAGGAACGCCGGCCAACCGTGCCAAGGTTGCGGATTTGAGCAAACCTTGGAAATCTATGGATAGATCGAAGCCTGAGGCACGCAAGTTGCGCAACTGCCTTCGTGCAGTTCCAATTGTCTTCCCAAGAACACTTTTGCGCCTCAAGCTTCGAGTGTTTACTTCGATGAGACCCGAAAGGAGAGGGTTGTGTTGGAGTACTGCCGACGCCCTTGCGTCTGCGGCCCAATGCACCTCGGAGTCGGGCAGGGCCCTTTTTATCGCAGCGAGGGCGGGCAAAGTGTGAACTATGTCGCCTATGCTGCTGAGTTTTACAATCAAAATCCGCACACGTTGAGGATAAGCGTTATCACGGTGTACGCAAACCGTTCCCACTTCAAAGTACTTTCAACAACTTTTTACTGGAAATAAACTGTTTCAATGAGTTATCCTTGTAACAGGGCCGCTCCGCGCCGCGCCCTCCGCTCGACTCACCAAATCTATGTCATCCAGAAGACGTGCAAAACGCGACCTTCGTCCGGCTCTGGTCTTCCTTAACGGAGACCTGCTGGCAGTGCCGATTCCGCTTGAACGGGAGGAAGTTATCCTCGGGCGGTCGCTCGAGGCCGATGTCCGTGTAAACGACACAAAAGTTTCGCGTCAACATGCAAAAATCACGACGACGCTTGATCCGGAGACCGGAATCGCGGAGTACAAGTTAACCGACTTGAGCTCAAGTAACGGCGTGCTTCTCAACGGCGAACTCACAAAAGAAGACACCCTCCAACACGGGGATAAACTTACGATAGGAAAGCACATTCTGAGGTTTGAGCTCCTGGATGAGATCGACCGGGCCTATCAGCACCAGATTTGGCGGCTGCTCGCCCATGACGACCTGACCGGGCTTCTATCGAGCCGTTCGTTCTTTTCCGAGCTCCGCCGGGAATCCGCCAGGGCGCTGCAGACAGCATCATCATTCTGCGTGTTGATGATGGACATAGATCATTTCAAAGCAGTTAACGACACCTATGGCCATCTGACCGGGAGCAAGACGATTGAGGAAATCGGGCTATGCATTACCAAGAATCTTCGGACAGGGGATGCGGCATCCCGCTTCGGCGGTGAGGAGTTTGCGGCATTTCTTCTCGACGCAGAGCTCCCGCAGGCTTTAATAGCAGCCGAGAGGATTCGGAAAGCTATTCAAAAACAACCTTTTAGCGTAATTAAACAGGGAAGGCCGTCAGGGATTCATCACGTAACGATGAGCGTTGGGATCTCGTCGTTTCCGCACGATTCGACCGATCCGATCGAGCTCGTTGAGATGGCGGATTCGGCTCTCTATCGTGCAAAACGATCCGGAAGAAACCGGACATGTGCATACAGGGACCTTACTGAAGAAGAGCTCAACGCACCGCTCCCTTCCAGGCACCGTTAAAAATTGCAACAAACCTTTTGATCAAACGTGAAAACAAACTGCATTGAGCCGTTTGTTTTTTTCTTTTGCGCGGCAGTCGTAATTCAGCGGTCGGACTACGAGATTTACTCGCATTCGTGTTAAAATTCCGCTTTCCGCGCGTGATTCCCTCAAAGCGGAATCTAATCCAGGATTCGAAGTATCGTTTTGATCACAAGACTCAACCATTCCAGTAATCCGTTTAGGAACCGAAAGCTGCCATACCTGTTGGCTGCGTTCCTTTTGGTATTTGCTTCGATCGGAGCTGTTTACAGTTTCGCGAGATATCAATCTCTGAGCGATCAGAATATTTCCGGCCGCAAGACTACTGCCGAACTCGAATCGCAGATAGCGGAACTGAAAACGAACGGCGAGAAAGTAAAGAAAAGCTTGTCGCCGCAGCAGAAACAGCTGATGGTTGAAGGGCATAAGCTTGTAGCCACTAAGGAGTTTGGCTGGTCCCGTTTACTTTTTGATTTGGAAAGAGTGCTTCCGTCTGATGTCAGTGCGTCAAGAATCAGCGTCGATAATGTTTTTAAAGACGGCAACACGATCGCAGCGGATCTGGAATTTGCGGTGCTCTCACGAAACTATTCGTCAGTTGTAAATATGATCCAGAGGATGAATAACTCCGGCATCTTTCGAGCGGCACTCCGTTCTCAGGACCTGCAGGAAGGTGATCGTGCCAACTTTAGTGAATATACTCTTGCGCTGACTTACCGGCCCGGGGCTTCGTATTCAGCAAATCCATCCTTCGATGTCGCATCGGCAGGGGACGAAGGAGGTGCCGGCGATGAGTGAAGAACAAGACAATCGGGACGAGCTTGAGACAGTTGAAGACGAAAATTCTGATATCCAGCAGGATTCTGACGAATTCGAAACTGTCGAAGCTTCTGACGATGACTTAAAAGACATTCAGATTGAGTCTTCTGCCGCGACGGTCGTAAGGCCCCGGAGAAAACCCTATTCGGGAATGTGGGGCCCGATAGAACTAGGGGCTTTTGGTATAGCTGCATTGTTGTTCCTGGCGGTTGCGCTGTTTTACCTTCTCGCAGTTGTCCCGCAGCAACGGGAACTTACATCCGGCCAGAAACAGCGTGATGAATTGGATCGGGAACTGACTTCCGCGAAAGAAAAGTGGGGAGACATCCGGTCTACAGAAACCAGGGTCGCAAAGCTCATCACAAGTGCTGAAGACTTTGAGAGCCGGGCTTTACGCGAACAATCGGTTGGAACGACGTCGATTTACCAGCGCATTAATGTATTGATCAATGCTTACGGCCTCAGAAACACATCTGGTCCCGATTATGTCCCGCTCGAAACAGGTGACCAAAAAAGCACGAGTTCCAGAGAGGGTTCCGGGCAAAAAGGAAGAGATAAGTTCCGGAGCATCTTCCCCGGCATTTACATCTCGACAACTGTCGAAGGCAGCTACCCGAATGTGCGAAGGTTTATTCGTGATATCGAAACGAGCAGCGAATTTGTCGCTATTACGTCTGTTGAGATGGAACCCTCGGAAGACGAGGTAAAGCAGGCTGAAAGCGCGACAATGGAGGTTTCGGACGGACGCGGAGGGAAGACCACGCAGTCATACAGAAAAGGAAGATATCGAGGAAATGTCGTCAGTCTGCGTATAGAAATGGCGGCATACTTCAGGCGACCCGCTGACCAGAGACTGGTTACATCCGCAACCGTTGAAAATTCTGACGATGAGGCTGTGCCGGGAGGAGACTCGGACTAGCATGGGCTTGTTTGACGGAAAATCACCGGGCGAGAGAAACAAGATCATCGCGGCGATCGTGCTTGGCGTGCTTGCGGTGGCATCACTTGCCTACACATTCGGACCCTCGATCCTTGGACTGGACAAAAAAGTTTCGACGGCAAGTGCGACTCCGACTGCCACACCAGAAGCTTCTGAGACTCCGCCGCCAGAATTGACGGAGATCAAAAGGCTCCCTCGTCAAACAGAGATCGACAGCGAATACGCGTCAATCCCAATCAATTATGTAGGAAGCGGTGCTTTTTCTGTGCCTGTCACGGGTAGGAATATCTTTGCCTTCTGGGAGCCGGGTGACCCGACACCGATTCCCTATCAACCGCCGCCAACACCGGATCTGTCAACACCGACTCCGGCACCGCCAATTGATTACAGGATCTTTTTGAGTTTTGTAACACCCCAGAGCACATACGCGGGATCAAATTCCTTCAGGCTCGAAGTGAACGGCGACAAGTTCAAGCCCGAATCGAGGGTTCTATTTAATGGTACTCCGCTTCCAACAAGATATCTGAGCGAACAGAGGCTGAGCGCGACCGTCCCGGCGAGGCTTATCGCGAACGCCTTCAACGCGGCGATCATGGTCGATACTCCGGGAACCGGAGACTTTTCACGACAGGTTCCATTCGCGGTCCAGGCGCCTCCAAAACCGCAGTTCGAATATATCGGCATGATTGCCCGGCAGCACTATAACAACGACACCGCGTATTTCCAGGAGAAAGGGGCGAGGACGGGCGATCCGTTTAGTGCCCGCCTTAACGACGTCGTCAAAGGGCGGTTCAGGGTAGTCAGTATTTCCGAGAAAGAAGTTGAGTTTCAAGACACGAGGCTCGGTTTCAAACACAAGCTTCCGTTGCTGCGTCCAAAGCCTGGTCAGGGCGGCACCTCATCGGGTTCAGGATATGGAGACGGCCCCAGGCCAAACTCAACAAGGCGAATCCCGGGTATTCCCGGAAACATTCGGCGTGTAAACCCGCGACGCAATCCCGGGCGCAGGAACCCTACTACAAGACGAACTCCCAGACCGAGGCAGGATGATCCCAACTCCAACACTAAGACAGTTGATAACGAGTAATCCCAGTGTCGAGAATCAGAGCGAAATTTGAGAATCAGAAAGGAATGTCGCTTGTCGCATTGATGGCGGTGATGGTTTTGTTTGCGATGGCCCTTCTCGCGGTGGCCCCATCCATTCAACAGGAAATCCAGCGTGAAAAAGAACTGGAAGCGATCCGCCGTGGTGAAGAGATTGCGGAGGCGATCAGGCAGTATGTAGAGCATTACCAGGGCCGCAAGCTTCCTGATTCGTTAGATGAGCTATTGGAAGGACTTCCTGCGGGCACAAAAAAGCGTCAGATCCTAAGGCCGTCCGCAGCTGTAGATCCTCTGAGCGAGGATGGGAAATGGAGACTCGTTAAGGCAGACAGCAAAGCTTTTATCAATTTCGCGAGACGAGTGCAGATCTTTAACAACGGCCTATTACCTACAACCTCGAGCCGGTATCTGAACCGGTATGCGATTGTGCTTGCGAACGTTCTGAACACTGAAACTGAAGATGATTTGAAAGCTCCAGCGGGTGACGATGAATTTGAGGTTGTTACCGAAAAGGTTCAGTTCATAGGGGTGGCAAGCCAGAGTAAGAAGCGATCGGTGATTTCCTACTACGGAGTCGAGAACCATTCGAAATGGATGTTCACGCCGATGTTCCGAGGGAGCGGATCGACGCCGACTCCGGCAAACGCTCCAAGACCAAACACAAACTCCAGTTCAAATTAGGACCGGTTAAGCAGTGCCGCAAGCTGAGCACTGTCCAAACTGTATTCGCTCGAACAGAAGCCGCAATTCATAACAGCTCCATCATCCTCAGTGATCATCGACTCGATTTCTTCATCACCGAGGGCTGCGATCAAAGACTCTGCCCGTTCAAAGGAACAATTGCACTTGAAGGCAAGTGGCCGTGTCTCGAGTACCTCAAACGAGATTTCACCCAATGCGGCTTTCAGGAGGTCTTCCGGTGTTGCGCCCTCACGAATCAATTCGGTCACGTGCGGAGAGTTTCCGATCGTGTCTTCAATCATTGTAGCGAGATGATCGTTCGCACCCGGCAGCATCTGGATCAAAACTCCGCCGGAGGCTTCCACAAACGGTTCCGTATTCGTCAACATTACCCCGAGAAGAACGGCTGAAGGGATCTGTTCGGATTTCAGTAGGTAATGTGCAATGTCCTCGGCAATTTCACCGGACACGATAGGGACGGAGCCAACATAAGGATCTTTGTGGAGGCCCATGTCAAAGCCGGACTCCCGTATTACATGGAGCATCCCTCCTCCGACCAATGAACTGACATCAAACTTACCTTTCATTGAAAGCTCTGCGTCTGCGCTCGGATTCTTCACATATCCCCGGACATTTCCTCTTTTGTCGGCTTCAGCCACGATACCGTTAAGCGGCCCTTCCGCGTCGATACGCACCGTTAACCGGTCAAAATCCTTGAAGCTGGACGCCAGAAGTTGAGCCCCCGTCAAGAGTCTTCCCATTGCGGCGGACGCAGTTGGCGAAGTTTGGTGCCGTTTTACCGCTTCTTTCACCGTTTCCGTTGTGACGGCGCTCATTACTCTAATCTGTTCATCGGCGGCTATGCCCAAAACGAGTTGATCCATAAAAACTAGTTACGCAAAGTGATCGGGGTAAGTCAAATTCCGGTTTTAGGTTGAATTTATTTTTCTGAGCAATAAACAACGTTTAGCATCCACAACCTAAGAATTTACTTTAACTTACAAGAAGTCCTTGTGCGATTGTTACAAAAGGCACAATATGTTGTGCGCTTTTGAGGTTGACACACAATATCTATTCAGTTATATTTCGTCTCACTTGAGACACAAACCTTCTTAAATACTCAGGTTTCGTTTCAGTCAGAGTTACTTTCTAACTCAGATATTTTTAAAAAATCAGAACTCAAAAAGCCTTAACCGGTTGTGGGTTCGTGTCCCCTAAAATCCAATTTTCACCGAAGGAAGGAAGCATACATGAGTGCAGTCTTTGAGCCTGTTATGTCAGGCAAATTTGTCGCCAAAAACGGTACCGGTAACGGGGCGGGTACCGCTGTCAAAAAAGAAGCCGTACCGCTGGGATTAAACGCCGAAAAGGTAATTTCGAAAAGATATTCATTGAAAGACGAACTGGGTAAGCCGCTTGAGGCTTGGGCCGATATCGTCAAGAGAGTTGTCGGGCACGTTTCCACCGCAGAATCGGACCCGGTAATGAAAGAATTTTTCTTCAACTCGATGATGGAGATCATGCTCGATCGGGAATTTGTGCCTAACACTCCCTGCCTCGTAAACGCCGGAAAACCGAAAGGACAGTTGGCGGCTTGTTTTGTGCTGAATGTTCCGGATTCGATCAACGGCATTATGGAGCACGCTCAAAATGTTGCCGTTATTCACCAGACCGGCGGCGGCACAGGAATGACGTACGAATTCCTGAGACCCCACGGAGCAATGGTGAATTCCACGCGCGGAGTCGCTTCGGGGCCGGTTTCGTTCATGAATATCGTCAATGGCACTACCGAGGTTGTGAAACAAGGTGGCGTCCGCCGAGGCGCAAATATGGGGATCCTGAGTATCAAGCACCCTGACATCCTTCGGTTCATACACGCCAAGAACGATCAGCACTCTCTGACCAACTTCAACATCTCGGTGACGGTTACAGACGAGTTTATGGAGGCCGTCGACAAAAAGGAATGGTTCCAGACCGACTTCGAAGAGAGGCCGTGGAATCAACCCATTTTCGATGCGGCAACAGGAGCCGACTATGTGGTTTACCGCCGCGATGACGGTACGACCGCAACATTTGCCGACAAGAAGGCTTTTGAAAGCGCCGATCTAACGGATTGCGTTATCGAGGAACCGCCGGCACCCGGAATGATCTATGCACCGGACATCTGGAATCGAATTATTGCCTCAGCACACAAGTACGCCGAACCCGGAATCATCTTTATAGATGAAGTTAACCGCCACAATCACATGATGAATTCGATGGGCGAAATTCACGCCTGCAATCCATGTGGCGAGCAAATGCTCCACTTTAATAACTCCTGCAATCTTGGTTCTATCGATCTTTCCAAATTCTATAAAGAAGGCGGGGACGGTCGTAATGCTGACGAAAATGTTAACTGGGAAAAGCTGGCGCACGTAACTCACCTGACTACGCGATTCCTCGACAACGTTGTTGACGCGGGTCATTTCCCGCTTCCGGAAATCGATGATGTCGTGAAGAGGACAAGGCCGGTCGGGCTTGGAATAATGGGCTTTGCCGATCTCTGTCTCAAGCTCAACGTATCTTATGGAAGCGAAGATTCCATAGAGTTGATGGAGAAGATGATGGGATTTGTCCGCAAAGAAGCGTGGACCGCATCCCTTGAGCTGGGCGCCGAAAAAGGAACATTTCCAGAGCTCGACGAAAACCGGGATCTTTACGCCAAGTTTATCTATGACGATCTTGGGTTTTCAAAAGAGGTTCCGCTGACACCGCGCAACTACGAGGTTACGACGATCGCTCCTACAGGTACGATCTCGCTCGTGGCAGAAACATCGTCCGGGATCGAGCCGAATTTCTCATGGGCATATGTTCGCCGGGACACGCTTGGCGAGCGTCATTATGTGCACACGCTGGCTGCGGAAGCCCTGGGAATCGAAGTCGATCAGACTGATGAAAAGTCGATCAAAAACGCTGCTGAATACGTGGTTGAGCATCAGGACGAGCTTCCTGATCACTTCATCTCCGCTATGGACATCACGTCGCATCAGCACGTGCAAGTACTTGCGGCCGCTCAAAAGCACGTCGACAATTCGATATCGAAAACGTGCAACGGTGCGAAAGACGATACGGTTGAGTCTGTAGACCAGCTCTATCGGATGGCAAAGGACCTTGGCTGTAAAGCGGTGAGCTACTATCGGGATGGAAGCCGTGATGGGCAGGTCTTAACTTCGATGAAGTCTCAAGAGAAGAAAGAAGAAGCTTCAACAACAGAAGAAGCTGTTATTGAAGCTGTAGAGGATCACCAGAGAATTAATCGCCCGAGCGAACTTACCGGTTCGACCTGGAGGATTCCATTCGACGGTATCAACCTCTATGTGACGGTTAACCACGATACTACGGACGTTCTTGAAGTTTTTGCCGCGGGTCCGATCAGCGAAAGCGTAGGCCTGCTTGCTTCAAATATGCTGCGTGGCGGATTCAGCGTAAGAGACGTCGCTCGTAGTCTCAACAAGGTTACCGGAACACATGCCGTTTGGTTCAATGAAAGGTTACTGTCCTCGCCGGAACAGGCGATCGCCGAGTGTTTGATGCTCACCGATCGCCGACTGAAAGGGCTCCCACTTTCAGACAGAAGCAAGGGCAAGGCAATTGTTGAAACAAATAGCGACACCGGTTCCCAGATGTCGAGCATGATCGGTTCCTGTCCGGAATGTCAGGGACAGCTGGAACATGCATCGGGATGCGACTTCTGCAGGGACTGCGGATACTCCAAATGTAAATAGTTTGGATCATACTTAACTCCTTTGCCCGCCGGCTGAACCCGGCGGGTATTTTTTTTGAGGAGTCGGGATTCAGGAGTCAGGAGTCGGGAGTCGAAATCAAATATGCACGATTGGACATTGAGATCCATCAGTGTGGATTTGGAAGTTGGAAACGTCATTTTCCATCTCAGAGATTCACGCTCAGAAAGGGTCGAATTGAAAGCTTTTGATTTCGTGGAGCTGCATGTGCCTCGCACACTCGATTGGGGGCCGAGCTGCTCCGTAAATAATTGCGAAGGGCCAATCGACACAGCTGACGGTAAACAGAAGTTGATTGTCGAGTTACAGTCCGGTCATAGGCTCAGCATTATTGCCAGCCAAATCAAGATTCCTGATGACGATTAGTTTGACGGTGATTTTGCAAAACTTACAACATTCTCATTGGTTAGAAGAATTCAGGTGCCTCTCAAACTTTCCCGAATCGATTTTGCGAATGAAGATTTCTATCTCATAGACGGGAATAATCCCGTAATCATGGTTAAAAAACACGGATCCTATGTCCCCGGCGTTAAGGAATACGATCTCCCTACTGCGTTAGCAGGTCTCGGAGGCTCCTGGTGACTACCGGGAACTCTGGTTATGCAAATCCTCTGCAAACAAACACGGAATTCTCACAGCAATCCCTTCTCGACTACTGACTCCCGACTCCTGTATCCTTACACCTTATGGAACTTGCGGTAGAGAAGTACAAAGTAAAGGACGAACCGTTCTATCTGCCTGTAGGCAATGAAGTTGAGCTATTTGAGGCGGCTTATGACGCGAAACTGCCGGCCATGCTCAAGGGTCCTACCGGATGCGGTAAAACACGATTTGTCGAGTACATGGCACACAAGCTGAATCGTCCGTTGATAACGGTTGCGTGTCATGAAGACCTTTCATCTACTGATCTTGTCGGACGATTTCTTCTCGAAGACGATGAGACGGTTTGGCACGACGGGCCGTTAACGACCGCGGTGCGTGAAGGCGCGATCTGCTACCTCGATGAGGTCGTTGAGGCGCGCAAGGATACGGTAGTCATAATCCATCCACTCACTGACGACCGGCGAAGGCTGCCCATTGAGAAACGGGGAACGGTAATTGAAGCGCCGCCTGAGTTCATGCTTGTCGTTTCTTATAACCCGGGTTACCAGTCGATTCTCAAAGATCTGAAACAATCGACCAGGCAGCGGTTCATGTCTCTTGAATTTGACTATCCTGATGCCGAGTTGGAAGCGGAGATTCTTTCCCGTGAGGGCGGCGTCGATCTTGATACTTCCAGGGATCTGGTTGCGATCGGCCAGAAGGTGAGAAACCTGCGAGGGCACGGATTGGAGGAAGGGGTTTCGACAAGGCTGTTAATCTATGCGGCTCAGCTGATCGCCAAGGGCATTGCTCCGGCTGACGCGGCCGATGTCGCCATCGTTTCGCCTATCACGGACGACAAGGAACTTCAGCGAAGCATACGAGAGATCGTGACGACCATTATCTAGTTGGCTGAGTTGGCTGAGTTGACTGAGTTTACAAAGTTCACAGAGTTTACAAAGTTCACAGAGTTTACAAAGTTTACAGAGTTTGCGAAGTTCACAGAGTTTGCGAAGTTCACAGAGTTTGCGAAGTTCACAGAGTTTGCGAAGTTCACAAGGTTGAACAAAATGAAACTAATCCTATAGTGGTTCGTTTCAGCCAACTTCTCCAACTTCTCCAACTTCTCCAACTTCTCCAACTTCGCCAACTTCTCCAACTTCGCCAACTTCGCCAACTTCGCCAACGTAGCCAACTACACCGTTCAATGCTATTATTTCACGTCGATTTAACAACTTGGAGAATAATTAATGGTAGATAGTCGCGCGGAAATTGCTCCGGCAGAGGGCAAACTTGGCGTTTTGCTTGTCGGATTGGGCGCAGTAAGTACAACGTTTGTCGCCGGTGTTGAGGCGATAAAGAGGGACATTTCTAAACCGATCGGATCCCTCACGCAGATGGGAACGATTCGATTGGGCAAGCGGACCGAGAATCGTGTGCCGCTGATAAAAGACTTTGTTCCGCTGACCGAGCTAGACGATATTGTTTTCGGTGCCTGGGATATCTTTGAGGATAATGCCTATGATGCCGCTATGAACGCGGGCGTCCTTGATAAGGACCTCCTAAATCAGGTTTCTGAACAACTTTCTTCCCTGAAACCGATGGAGGCTGTATTTGACCCCCGATTTGTAAAACGTCTTGACGGTAAGAATGTAAAGACCGGCAAGAACAAGATGGAGCTTGCCGAACAACTTATTGCAGAGATTGCGGAATTCAAAACGAAGAACAATTGCGAACGCCTGGTTATGGTCTGGGCTGCTTCAACTGAGATCTATCTGGAGCCGTCTGAGATACACAGTTCAATCGAGCATTTTGAAAAGGCTCTTTACGACGACGCTGAGGATATCGCGCCCTCGATGATCTACGCTTATGCCGCGATCAAGTCCGGTGTTCCGTTCGCAAATGGAGCCCCGAATCTCACGGTGGATATGCCGGCGCTAAGGGAGCTGGCTGAAAACGAAGGCGTGCCGATCTGCGGTAAGGATTTCAAGACCGGCCAGACCCTCATGAAAACGATCCTGGCTCCGGGCCTCAAGTCCAGAATGCTCGGGCTCGCCGGTTGGTATTCGACCAACATCCTGGGAAACCGCGATGGAGAAGTCCTTGACGATCCGGAGAACTTCAAGACCAAAGAAGAATCGAAACTCTCTGTTTTGGAACAAATTCTTCAGCCCGATGTGTATCCCGATCTCTACGAAGGCTTTTCACACGTTGTTCGAATCAATTACTACCCGCCGCGAGGGGACAATAAAGAGGGTTGGGACAACATCGATATTGTTGGGTGGCTTGGATACCCGATGCAGATTAAGATCGACTTCTTGTGCCGGGATTCGATTTTGGCGGCACCGCTCGTGTTGGACCTGGCACTGTTCATGGATCTCGCTCAGCGTGCCGGAATGAAGGGAATTCAGGAATGGCTCTCTTTCTATTTCAAAGCGCCTCAGACCGCTCCCGGTCTTTACCCGGAACACGATATATTTATTCAGCTCAAGAAGTTGAAGAACACTCTTCGATACCTGAAAGGCGAAGACCTGATCACGCACCTGGGGGTCGAGTACTATGACGAAGGCGATAGCGCGGCGGGGAGCTGAAATCGGAAATTGAGAATGGCAAATGTCCCAATGGAAAATAGACAATTTGCATCAGTCGGATGATCTTCTGTTGAACTTTGAACTTTGAACTTTGAACTTTGAACTCTGAACTCTGAACTTTGAACTTTGAACTCTGAACTCTGAACAAAAAAATGCCCGCCAAAAGCTTGGCGGGCCTAATTTATGTCCAAAGAAGGACGAGGAGGGATGTGTTCAGCTGTTTCGTATCCTAAAAAGCGGTCCCGTATGAAACTGCCATTGCGGTTTTAGTATTGAGATCGAAATGTTTTTTCAGTGGCCCCGACAGCGCCTCCGCAGCTTTCTTATTCCGGTCTCTTTCAAGTTCAGATATCACGTAAACCGTATTCTTTGGTACATCAAAACTTGAGATTTTATAGAGCTCAGATGAGTATTCGGAAATTCTCTCATTCACGGCAGCGTCAATATAATCATTCGGCGCGACCAATACGGAAAGGGTGTCAGAAGGTCCTTCCATGACCATATGGGCAAACTGTACATCTTTGTATTTACACGCATGAGCCTCCACGAGCTTGTGATCAGCCAGCGTCGCCTTAAGTCTATCCCTTACGAGATTATCCAGGCCGGCATAACGAGGATCGCCTTTCTCGAGCGAAACCGGCCTTTCAGCAAGTTCGTGCTCGATCGCACAATGCTGGTGATCTCCAGCGGCAATATTAACCAGGCTGTTTTCGGCAAATCCGCTGACCAGATACGGCGCATTCGAGGATTGGTTGAAACTTGTAAACAACGCGAACCCAAACATCGCCACGACCAGAAGGCTGGCTGCTACTCCAAGTGTCTTGAGTCCAAACCAGGCACCGGCAGTCGAAGGTTTTTCTTGTTCTGATTCGAACCAAAGCCGGGTCATCAGCATATGGTCGAATCCCTCGCTTAACTTGTAATCCGGAGAGCTAGTTACCGCCGTCTTCAATCGAGATCGAATTTCTCGTCTCGCCCCGATTAATGCTCGGCAATCGCCGCAGTTTTCCATGTGCCGGATCATGTCGTGATTTGTTTCGGTCAGCAATTCGTCACTTAAGTACGAATCCGCTACATCCCGGAAATCTTTACATATCATGATGATTTCCCTCCTTGAGCTTTGGAGGCTTTATCTTCACCGTCGTTCCCGATACCAAATGACCGGGCATAAACCGTAAGCTCGTTTCGCAAAACTTTTCTGCCTCGGTGAAGCCGCGACATGACCGTTCCTATCGGAATGTCCATGATCGAAGCAATCTCCTTGTAAGAGAATCCTTCAACATCGCAAAGCACCACGATTTCTTTGAAATGATCCGGAACTTTTTCGAGCGCCTCCAATACATCCTCGTCTGTTATCCTTTCGGGAACTGAAGCTTCAAACGGAACCGTCTTTGCTATCAATTCATCCTTATCTTCGACGAGCTGCATCCTTGTTTGTTTCTTCAGCTGTTTGTAATGCGTGTTATACATTATTGTCGTTAGCCAGGCCTTGCAGTTGGTTCCAAGCTTGTACCTATGGAACGACTTAAAAGCCTGCATCATCGTTTCTTGGACGAGATCCTCAGCCATGTCACGGTTGCGCTTCAGAAACATCGCCACTCGAAACAAATCCTGCGTGAAAGGCATCGCTTCGTCTTCGAAGTCCTTCAGCAGCTCCGGAGTATCTTTTCTTTTGATTTGTGATCCAGCCATACACAAAACCCAAAAACTAGTTCACCCGTTGGCGACTACTCGAATAATTCTAGCACCGACCCGGTTTATTCCATCTGTCTTCAGAAATTCCATGTTTTGTTCAACGATGTTTTGTCAACTTGCACGCACAAAGTGTTCTATGTTAAACAAGTTAATGGGGAATCTTGTTGAGTTTTCCTTACCTCGTTGTTCGCAGAGGACCTCCCAATTCCGAACCGGCGAACTTTCATACATTTGAAATCATCCAGCTAACGACCCCTCCGGTTGTCTTACCGGCAAACCCTACGGCGAAACTTCGTCAGTTGATTTGTAATGGCCCTGCCCTATTGCGATAATTTGAGGAAAGAATATGAAGAAAGATTCGGCCAAAAAGAAGAAAAGCAGCGATAAACCGATCCCTTTGAATCCTGACCGAAAGAGTCCTCGTGCAAAGAACTTCGAGGATGAGCTCTCCGCGCTTATAGTCGGTCAGGAAAGAGCCGTAAGGCGTATGAGCGGTCTTTATCAGATTTATCTGGCAGGCATGCAGAATCCAACTCGGCCGATAGGTACGATGCTCTTTCTAGGACCAACCGGATCGGGTAAGACGAGGGTGGTTGAAGCTTCAGCGGGCGTATTGTTCGGTGACGAACACGCGGTAGTTAAGATCGATTGTGCTGAATTTCAACACTCTCACGAGATTGCAAAACTAATCGGATCCCCTCCGGGTTATCTCGGTCACAGGGAAACCTCCCCAATGCTTACTCAGGAGAATCTCGATAAAAATCACACTGAGGATACCAAGCTAACTTTTGTTCTCTTTGACGAGATTGAAAAGGCGTCGGATTCACTTTGGCAGCTCCTTCTCGGAATACTCGATAAGGCGACTCTGACATTGGGCGACAATCGTAACGTTAACTTTTCCAATACGATTGTCATCATGACCTCCAATCTGGGAGCCCGTGAAATGGCTGAAATGATCTCCGGCGGCATCGGTTTTGCACCGGCGAAGTCAATGAAGAATCCTGAGGATGACGAGGTTGACACCAAGATCTATCGAACCGCCCTTGAGGCAGCTAAGCGTAAGTTCTCTCCGGAGTTTATGAACCGGATAGACAAGGTTGTTGTCTTCCGCGCACTGAAGGAGCGTCACCTTAGAAAGATCCTCGATATCGAACTCGCCTCCGTTCAGGATCGAATCACAGAATCAGCCGGTACAAAGTTTGTTTTCGAATGCAACGACCCAGCCAAGGAATTTCTTCTCCAAGAGGGAATAGACCTGAAGTACGGTGCGAGGCATCTCAAGCGTTCGATCGAACGATTCCTCGTCTATCCATTGTCGAACCTTGTTGCGACGCAGCAGGTCGAGACCGGGGACTTAGTGCTGGTGGATTACGATTCGAAGGAGGAAAAGCTTACCTTCGCTAAGAAGTCCGGCCAGATCATCGTATCGGATCCCGAAATTGAACTTGATGATATCGATGAGCCGGACGCGAAGTCGGATGCAGTAGGGATGCCATTGCCGGAACCCGCGGTCGCGACTGAGCGTTCGAAATCACAAAGCGAATCTGAAGAAGAGCAATAGTACCCAAAGCATTTGATAGCTATTAGGCTGCCGGAAGGCAGCCTTTTTTTGATTTAGGACCAGGCAAGCGATCGTTTGACCGCCTCCTTCCATCGTGAAGTGAGTGCTTGTGCATCGGCTCGCGCCATTTTTGGTTCAAACCTGGCGGATTCGTTCCAATGCTCAGCCAGTTCATCGGTATTTTGCCACAATCCTGTTGCAAGTCCGGCCAAATAACCGGCACCCAATGCAGTGGTTTCGGAGGTGGCACCTACAACGACCGGTATGCCTAATATGTCTGCCTGAAACTGAAGAAGAGAACTATTTCGAGTGGCACCTCCGTCCACCCGCAGCTCGTTTAGCTCCTTACCCGAATCGGCCGTAATCGCATCCAGAAGCTCGGAAGTCTGAAATGCGATGGATTCCACTGCTGCTCGCGCGATGTGTGCCGCGCCCGTACCACGAGTCAGGCCAACTATCGCACCGCGCGCGCTTTGGTCCCAATAAGGGGTTCCAAGCCCTGCGAATGCCGGCACAAAGAACACTCCACCGTTGTCAGCAACCGAATTGGCTAGCGCTTCGACATCGGCCGATTCCCCGATGATCCCCAATGAGTCGCGAAGCCATTGAATGACTGCACCACCGATAAATACACTTCCTTCCAGGGCGTAAGTGACCTGGTTCTCGATTTCCCAGGCGACAGTTGTAAGTAGTCGATTCTCGGATCGCGACGGTTTGCTTCCCGTGTTCTGAAGCATGAAGCATCCGGTTCCGTATGTGTTTTTTGAATCACCTGGTTCAAAACATGCTTGTCCGAACAGGGCAGCCTGCTGGTCACCGGCGATCCCCGCAACCGGAATTCCCGAGAGCTCAGGAGGATTCACGATCTCCGCTACACGACCCGAGGAAGGTACCACTTCGGGAAGTATCTCTTTCGGAATCTCAAAAAGAGTCAACAGTTCCGGATCCCAATCGAGATCATGAATGTTAAATAACATCGTTCGCGAGGCATTCGATACATCCGTTACATGAGCACTACCCCCGGTAAGATTCCATATGAGCCAGGTATCGACTGTTCCAAAACACAGGTCGCCGTCCTTAGCCCGCTGTTCCGCGTCTTCGATTTTCCGAAGGACCCATCGGATCTTGCTGGCAGAAAAGTAAGCATCTGTTTCGAGCCCCGTCTTGTCGCGAATCAACGATCCGTGGGAGTCTCTAATCCGATCACAAAACGCCGCAGTGCGTCTGTCTTGCCAAACAATTGCGTTACAAACAGGTTTGCCGGTCGCCCGCTCCCAAACAATTGTCGTCTCACGCTGATTGGTTATCCCGACTCCCGCGATATCCTTCGTATCGAGATCTGCTGAAACAACTGCTTCCAAGGCTGTTTCCAGTTGGCTTGACCAAATCTCCCACGGATCGTGTTCAACCATTTCCGAGGAAGGGAAGATCTGTTTGAATTCTTTTTGAGCAATCGAAACAACCCGGCTCTCGTGGTCGAAGATAATCGCTCTGCTGGATGTTGTGCCTTGGTCCAGCGCCAGGACGTATTTCTTATTTGAATCCATAGAACAATAGAAAACGGGCGACCAGGCGCCCGTCAAAAAATAGAAACAAATTCGCTCACCTAGCCGATGAACATCTCATCATCGTGATAGACCTTGTCGATGCGTTTGGGTGAAGGGGCGAACAGTACCTCGAGGCCTTTCCGGATCCCCGCCATGATCGCAGCCAACTCAGCCGCGGGTTGGACGACCTTGCCCTGGATGAAATCCGCTGTCGTCGTAACCTGGGTCTGTGTTCGATCTATGGTTTGGCTCACAAGCTCAACCTTGTCTTTGGCTGTCACAGCGGTTTCTCCAACCAGCTGTTTCAACTCCGCGACTTCCTCTTTAATTAAACCGGCAGATTCTGCAAAGTGCCTGCTCGCGGATGTAAGGTTACCCGACATTTCTTTGAATTGAACAGAAATCTCCCGACCCTGTTCGCTCATCAGGTTTACCTGCTGGATCAATGGGTCGACCTTTTCTTCAACCCGATTAACCGTACCGATCACTTTCCGGACGATTATCGCGATGACGATCAACGTTGCAGCCATTACCACAAAGCAGATCGCAATTATGATTGAAGCGATCATCATCCAGAACATTGGTTCGCTAGCGTTCATAGTCTATTTCTTTTTTTCGTCTTCGGTTTCGACTTCTTCTTCCGGGACTTCAAGAACCTTGTCGTCAACAGGGTAACTAGGTCTTCCTTCAGAAATCGACTTGGACTCGTTCTTTCTTTTCTCGTCCAAATACGCTTGCTTTCCGGCATCGATCGCGGCGGAAATCGGATTCGAAGTTTGTGCAGCCGCAGTCTTTGCCTTTTCGCCTATTTCAGTGGCCTTCTCCTGAGCATTCTCGTAAAGCTCACTTGCCCGGTCTCGCGTGACTTCGTAGTAGTCTTCAGCTGCTTCCTGCAGATGGGTCGCGGTTTCCTTACCTTTCTCGATCCCTTTCTTTGTTGCTACAGCGATATCTTCGCGAAGCTCCTGTCCTGATTTCGGCGCAAACAAAAGCGCAAGCACAGCACCTATGCCTCCGCCTATCAACAGATACGTCAGTTTTGCACTGGCGCTCGCTTCTTCACGTTCGTAGTCGTAACTCATAAAAAAACTCCTCAACTCACAATTGCTGAACCATGGTTCACCGCAAATTATTGGTTTCAATGAATATAACAGATACAGAAAGTTTACGCCAAAAATATTGGCTTTCGTTTAACACTAGTTTCGAAGTCTCGAAACGGCGATCCTGGGAATAGACTGAAGGTCCGATTTAGTCTCTACAGACGACCAGATATCCGGATCAAACATCTCGACAATTTTCTCTAATTGTCCCAGTCCGTATTCGATCAAGAAGTAGCCCGATGACCTTAGAAATTCCGGGGCTTCAGCTATCAATGCTCGTGAGATATCAAGACCCTCTGCTCCGTCCGTGAGAGCATGACGTGGCTCAAAATCACGAACCTCGGGTTGGAGGCCTTCAAGATGCCTTGCGGGTACATATGGGGGATTTGTGACGATCAGATCATAGCGTCTTCCCGCGGGGACAGCTTGGTAAAGATCGGATTCAAACAGGTTGAGCCTGGATGAAACCTCGAGGCTTTCGGAATTCACCTGTGCAATCTTAACCGAAGGACCCGAGATATCCGTGGCATCAGCTGTCGCATCGGGATTATTTTTCAGGATTGAAATGGCGATGCAGCCGGAGCCTGTTCCAATTTCAAGAATATGTGGCTTCTTGTGGGCTTCGAGCAGTTTAAGTGACTCCTCGACCAGCAGCTCCGTCTCCGGTCTGGGTATCAACACATCGGGACCCACTTCAAATCGAAGACCATAGAATTCCTGAAAACCTACAATGTGTTGAAATGGTTCATGTTTACCCCTTCGCTGTATCACCTCGCGAAACGTCCGGTATTCCAATTCGGAGGGAACGTATTCGGGATGCGCTCTTAGAAATGCCGAGTCCCGAGAAACTGAATGACCCATCAGTAGACGAGCCTCCCGGTAAGGCTCCGAAACACGTTCAGATTCCAGAAACTCGCCCGCCTCTTTCATCAATTCATCGATGCGTTTCACTTAAAGCTTCCTTGCCCTAGTCGCGATAAACGTCGGGGTGTACTTATTGAGCGTCGTAGCTTCGTCCGACCAGTAATCCTCAAAAAAGCGGTCTATTACAAACCCCGCGTTGATCTGTCCTCCAATCTGCTGTTCCAGTGTATGACCGTACTCGAGGGGTTCGTTATTCGCCTTGTATTTCTCCAGGTGTTCTTTATCGAGATCTTTGATGTCCGAGAAAGGGAGCGAATACCTTACTTCGAGAACCTTTTCCTTCTCATCTTTTTCACGATCGAATATGAAAAGAACCGGATTGTGAAAACCGGAAAGCAATGTGCCGCCCTTTCTCAGTACCCGAAATGCTTCATTCCAGACCGGTTCAAGGTCAGGCATAAAACCGTTTGAGCAAGGGTGCCAAATCAGATCGAATGTTTCATCATTGAAGCGAGACATGTCCGCTGCATCGCCTTGTTCAAGCCGGATGTCCAATCCTTCCCGTTCTGCGACCATTCCATCTAACTCTAACTGTTTGTTCGAGTTATCGAATGAGGTCACATTAGCTCCGGCTGCCGCAAGGATCGGCACCTGCTGTCCGCCGCCGGATGCCAGGCAAAGAGTATCCAGACCCCGCAATTCCGTCGGAAACCATTCTCTGGGAACGGGTTTTAGCGGAGTAAGGATTATCGAAAAGTCTCCGGCTCGAGCTCGTTCGATCTCTTCTGCCGTTACCGGCCTGGCCCATTCGCTCCCGCGCTCGACCTCTGCGTCCCAAGCCCCGCTGTTATATTTCACAACATCCATAGTGCCTCCGTTTCGAAATCAAAGATTTTAGATCAACGGGGAACTATTTCCAACAAACAATTAAACAAAAAGGCGGCGACCGCTTTCCGGACGCCGCACTTTTCAACTCGTTGCAACAGGTTCTAGAGCCTAGGCAGCTTCACGCTGAAGCGAGAACCTTTTCCGACCGCGGAGTCCAGGTCAACTTCACCGTTATGCTGTTCAACGATTTCCTTGACCAAAGACAGGCCAAGGCCGGTCGATTCTTCCTCTTTTGACTGTCCATCTCTTGCGACCCTGTAAAACTTCTGCCAGATCTTTTGCTGTTCACCTTTCGGAATACCGTAACCGCGGTCTTCCACTACTACTTTCAAAAAGTCTGATTCGAGGATAGTGGAGATGATCACCGACGTGCGCTCCGGACTGTATTTGATCGCATTATCGACGAGGTGCGAGATCGCCTTTGTAATTAACCCTCTATCCGCTGATACGGGGGGTATGTACTCGGACTGTTTTTCTACAATTCTAATTCTCTTTCTCTTTGCCACGTCATTGTAATCATCAACAATTTCACGAACGATCTTGTCCACTTTAACAGGTACCTTATCGACCTCTTTCTTGTCCGACTGCTCAAGATTCGCAACTGACAGGAAATTCGACAGTAGAGCCGACGCCCTTTGTGATTCGCTGGCGATTATCGACAGGTATTCTCTGGCGTCTTCCGGGATTTCGCCATCCATCAAAAGCATCTCAGCAAAACCGTTAATACTGGTGATCGGAGTACGCAGCTCATGGGACATGAGGTTCGCCATGTCGCTTCGTAGCCTCTCATTTTCCTTTTTGTCGTCGATGTTCTGGAGTGTGATCAGGAGGCAGGCCGGTTTCTCGGCTGATTCCTCGAGTCCCGATAGTTCAGCGGCCGCAGGAAATTTCACGGGAATAATTTGGAGTTTCAGTATCGAATCACGGTCTTCAAAATCAAGTTCGCCGGAGTAGGTTTTGCCGGTTTGAAGCACTCGTCTTATCGCAAGGCTCGGATCGTTAAAGACAAGGGTTTTGAATCGATCGAGAAGATTGAACAGGTTAACGGCCGCAATCTCATTTTCACTGATACCTGCAAGTTCGCACATTTTTTTGTTTATATATGCGATTGTTCCGTCCAGGTATACGACTGCGTGAGCTTCTTCCAGGTGTGCGGTTGCGAGTTCGCCAAAAGACTTCTCCTTGATGATCCCGTCCATAAGACTCGCCACATTGACCCGGTTCTCATTGGATTGTGTCGAGAAGGTACTCCACCAGGAACTGTGTGGCAGGTTTTTTTTACGTAACTCGTCTCTTTGGAAGTTTCGTGCGAGCTGACCGGCAAATGACTCAAGAAGGATCTTGTCATCAGATTCGTATCCATCCTTGATATCGACAAACAGAACCCCAATTATTTCGTCATCGCAATTTAGGGGAACAGCTAGTCTGGCCGCATTTTCCTGGTACTGTGAACGCTGCAAGACAGTTTTTCGCTGTGCGAGCGCTTCTTCACACTGTGAAACGGTTTCCTGCCAACTCTCATTTCGTTTCACCGCCGAGGATCCACCGCCTTCCTTTCTTGCCCTGCCGACGGGTACAAGTGATCCGTCGCTGTTGAGCTCAAATACGATGACCTCGGATACAGGAAAGATAGTTTCTAGCAGCCGTAGTCCGGTTTCCACACGAACTTCGGGGGCATGTCCGGAAACTAGATTGCCGGTTGAACTGAGAGAAACGATTTTGCAGGTTAACTCTCCGTCTATTGTCCAGAGTTTTACAAAGTGAGCGATTATCAGGCTTACCGTGATTGCGAGGATAACCGGAAGTGCGATCATGTCAATTTCGGCAAATCGTGCGAGAACGAAAGTTGCCATCAACCACACTACTGCAAAAACGCCAGCGGCCGGTAAGATGGCTTTTACGGGTCTTTTTGTTCCGAGAAAGCCAAATACTAAAGACACTGTGAACAGGATTACGGCCTGTATCAATCCAAACTCAGCGTTCTCCGGGGTCAAAACCGAATGGACAACAACAAAAAGGGGTACGCCGGCCACCCAAAGAAACGCGATCGCTGCAGCGATACACACTGAATTGAGAATGAGAATAAACAGACGGGTTTTTACAGAGGAACTGGTCAAGATTTGTTTTCGAGGATGTGGGCGTCCGGGGGCTTGGATTTGGAAGGGTATTAACGGTTATGGGAATCACCGTGTTTAACATTGTTATTATGCACCAAATATTGCGTTTAATGCAAGGAAATTGGGGTCGATTTGATAATCGCCTCGACGGCCCGGAGAATTCAGTGGTCATGCTTTTTGCCCTTTTATCAAAAAGGAATCATAATGATTGCTTTGACGAATAAGGATATCGCGATGAAATTTATAGCGAGAGTTGAGCTCCTGTTGATAGGATTGTGGTTGGGTGCCGCACTATTCTTTAGTCTTGGTGTTGCGCCTAGCGCATTCTCAGTCCTGCAAAATACTGAATTGGCTGGAAATGTGGTAAATAGGACACTTACAGTCGTGAATTTTTCAGGATTGGCGATCGGAGTTTTGTTGTTGATCGCTTCATTTTTACCAAGAGAATATCCGGGAGCTGTCTGGGCCTGGCTCAGGCGGATTTTATTGTTTGCTGTAGCAGCAGGATGCGGGGCGGGTCAATTCATTATTGGAATTTGGATTTCGTACGTAAGGCTTCAGATCGGCAAGCCGGTAGGAGAATTAGCGGCTGACGACCCATTAAAATTGAGGTTCGATCAATTGCATCAGGCATCTGTCTGGACACTGGTCATAGCCATGTCCGCGGCGTTTCTGGTATTTTTTGTTATGACCAAGAAAGGGGCTTCGGCGGCAAAGCAACAACCGGCCGCTGATCCTGTGTTGGACTTTCCAACCGACTTAAAAATTTAGCTTATGGAACTGATCGAAAATAGAAGTGAAGTCGAACGGCTGTTTAGCAAGTGGCACGGCAGCGAGGACCTTGAAAACTACCCCTTTGTCGAGAATCGTTACGCACCATTCACACCGGCGCGGCGTTCGCTTCCGATGGTAAATCTCGCGCTGATTTCTTCAGCCGGAGCGTATATCGACGGGGCACCCGCCTTTGATATCGAATCCTGGGACGGGGATTCAACTTATAGGGAAATTCCTGTTGAAGTAGAAGCCGAAGACCTTGTTTATGGCGTACGCGGCTATGACCCGACTGCGATAAAAGACGACTTTAATTCCCAGATTCCAATTGATCGTTTGAGTGAGTATGAAGAGAACGCGGTTATCGGGAGGCTTAATCATGTTTGGTGGTCGATTGCCGGATTTATTCAGAAAGCCGCCATTGTAGCGGACGAACTCGCTCCAAAGATCACTGAACGGCTTCAAAGATATGAGGTCCAGGCCGCATTGCTGATCCCGGCGTCAAACCTATGCCATCAAACGCTCGGGATAATTGCCAGGTCAATTGAACAATCAGGTATTCCAACGATAATGGTTTCGGTAGAACGCGGGATCTCGGATAGGGTTCGAGCGCCGAGAACAGCCTATTATTCCGGTGAAACAGGTTCAGTCGCGGGAAAACCAAATTGGCCGCAGTACCAAAGAAGGGTTCTGGATGAGACACTTCGTTGGCTTGAGACCTTTGATCAGCCAACCTCGCGAAAGCTGGCGGTTGAGCTGGAAACCGCGACCGAAATGGCACGCGGCGAACGTTAAAGAAGAAATAGATACAGGACGGCCCGGTTACCGAGCCGTCTCTTTTTTTGTCCAAACCTCCTCTTGAGGCCATCAAAATGAACCGGAATTCCATGCTCGAAGCAGTCCGTGACCGTGTCGAACCATGGGATCTGATAGTAGTCGGCGGGGGCGCTACGGGTGCGGGATGTGCACTTGACGCGGCATCTCGAGGGCTCGATGTACTGCTCCTGGAGCGCGGTGATTTTGGTGAAGGGACCTCAAGTCGAAGCACGAAGCTCATTCATGGCGGCGTTAGGTACCTTGAACAGGGAAATCTGAGCCTGGTACGAGAAGCGCTGGCTGAACGCGGAAGGCTGCGTAATAATGCCCCTCAACACGTAAAGACCCAGCCCTTTATCGTTCCTTGTTATTCTTATTTCGAGATCGCATATTACGGCGCAGGATTGAAGTTCTACGATCTTCTGTCCGGAAAGCAGAGTTTCGGAAAATCGAGGATACTTTCGAAAAAAACAACGATCGAACGATTGCCGGAAGTTGAAACGGAAGGGCTGCGCGGCGGTATCGAGTATTTTGACGGCAAGTTTGACGATACCCGGTTATTGCTCGAACTTATTGTGAATGCGGTCCAGCACGGGGCAACGGTTCTCAACTACGCTCGTGTCGATTATCTGTCGAAAACTGATGATAAAAAGATAAATGGAGTCGAATTCGAGTGCGTAGAAAAAGGGGAGCGGTTCACTCCTAAGGCACGAGCGGTCATAAACGCAACCGGAAGTCTTGTAGATTCGCTTCGTATTCGTTCTGATTCTGACGCCGAAAGGCTTATTTCAGCGAGCCGCGGTGTTCATCTTGTTTTTGAATGTTCGGTCTTGAATTCGGAAACGGCCTTAATGATCCCAAAAACCGATGACGGCCGCGTTTTGTTCGCTATACCGTTTTATGAACACGTCCTGGTGGGCACTACCGATGTCCCGGTAGATGATCCAACCCGGGAAACTTCAGCCAGCGAAGAGGAGATCGACTTTATACTGGAAACGATGGCCGGGTATTTTAAGACCGCGCCTGCGCGCAACGATATCAAGTCGGTGTTTGCAGGGATTCGCCCGCTTGTGAAAGACGGAAGTGCGAGGAATACATCGACACTTTCTCGGGGGCATACGATCGTTGTCGATATAAGCGGACTGGTAACTGTTACCGGCGGTAAGTGGACAACATACAGGAATATGGCTGAGGATGCCGTGAGCCGGGCCGTCGAAATCGCGGGCTTTTCGACCGGTCCTTCAAAAACGAAAGAATTGAAATTGAGCCATTCATTTGATTTCGAGACGATTGGTCTTGAGCAGAAGATCTCAAAGGAGTTTGACTGGACTTATGCGGACGTTGTGCGATCGGTTAGATTCGAGATGGCCAGGACAGTAGAAGACGTACTCGCCCGAAGAACGAGGCTTTTATTCCTCGATGCTGTGGCGGCCGTTGATGCGGCACCGATAACAGCTGAACTCATCGCAGCCGAACTCGGTTACGGCGTCGATTGGATTGAAAATCAGATCGAGGAATTTGAAAGAGTAGCTTTAAATTATTCACCTAAAGGATCTTTCAGATAGTCCGGCAAACCAATGCCTGCTTGGAGTTTTGAGTCAGGAATCGCATTTCCAAATCTCGTCTTTACTGGTAAGACACCGGCCCAAATAGGTAGGTCATAATCGTTTTCATCATCGATCGGATCACCGCTCCTAATCTTTGCAGATGCTGAATTTACCGGGATCTCGATAACGGTTGTCACGTTTAGTTCATTCTCTGTCGGCTGACGTGAATCATCCCAGCGGTGCTTGAGCACGTTCTCCGATATTGCCTTTAAAGCACTGAGCTTTTCTTCGTCATTAACAACTCTTCTGCCTTTCCCGAAAACGACCGCCGAGCGGTAATTCATCGAGTGGTGGAACGCTGATCGCGCCAATACGATCCCGTCAACAAGGGTTACGGTTATACAGGTCTCGACGCCTTCGTCCAACCGCTTGAGCATCCTGCTGACCGAAGAGCCGTGTATGAAGACGCTGTCTTCGACACGCGCGTAAAGCGTCGGAATCACAAAGGGCCTTCCGTCGATCTCAAATCCCGCATGGCACAGATAGCCCTCATCGAGGATCGAATAGATGGTCTCTTTGTCATAATGCCCGCGTTTCGGAACACGGACTACTCGATTTACTTCAGTTTGTTCAAATTCACTCATCTTAATTCAAAAATTTCTTGTTATTGGGCTGGATGTGTTCAAAAATATGATTTACTCCAAAAATATTCAAAGCAGGCGACGATGGCTTCAGCTTACGTGATAGGTTTCTGGAATAAAATCCTCGAAATCTGTCTTAGTCAATCCGAGGGGTCTAATGAATACAATAAACAAGAAGGAATTTGCGGTTCCAATTTCGATTGCAAAATTTGAGGAACTTGAGGATCGGGTACCCACAGGTGCAGTAGTAGAAGATCTGGACCTGGTAATCGTACGGTACGATCAAGACGCTTCGGTCCTGTATGGTCGTTGTCTTCACCGCGGAGCATTACTCGAGGATGGACACATTGATGGCGAAAACCTCATATGCGGGGTCCATGGTTGGGACTATCGGTATGATACGGGCGTTTCCGAGTACAACAACGCGGAAGTGCTGCACAAGTTTTCGAGCAAGATAGAAGAGGGGAACCTCTATATAGATGCCGAAGAAGTTCGCGAGTTTTTAAAAGAGAATCCGCAGCCTTTTGATCGTGACCAATACCTCGGCAGATATGCGGATACGCATCCGGAGTCCACAGAACCATATTCCACGTTCATAAAGGATCTCGCACAGAACGGTCTTTCAAAATACGGCCATCACGGTCCATCGAAGGCTATGGGAGTTGACCGGAATTTACTTCCGAAATGGGAGAATATTCAATTTCTCCCGGCGCAGCTTTCCAGGAGGCCTTTGCTGGATGATGTTGACGTAAATACTAAAACCACAATTGGGTCCCGTGCGGACCGGCCGTTGGTATTGAAGAAACCATTTTTCGTTTCAGACATGAGTTTCGGGGCACTTTCAGCCGAAGCCAAGACCGCGCTGTCCAAAGGAGCTGAGTTGGCCGGAACGGGAATCTGCTCCGGAGAGGGCGGAATGCTGCCTGCGGAGCAAGAGAATAATTCCAGGTATTTCTATGAGCTCGCGTCCGCGAGATTTGGTTTCTCGTGGGACAAGGTGGCAAAGGCCCAGGCATTCCACTTCAAAGGCGGGCAGGGTGCGAAAACGGGAACAGGCGGACACTTGCCCGCGGAAAAAGTATCGGCTCAGATTGCTGAAGTCCGTGGACTCAATGCCGGAGAAGCCGCGATTTCTCCGGCGGCTTTTTCTGATCTGCAGACTCCGGAAGATTTTGCGGAAGTGGCGAAAAAAGTCAGGGAGACGACGGGTGGGATTCCTGTCGGGTTTAAGATTGCCGCAAGCAGAATTGAAGATGATATTGATTTTGCTCTGCAAAGCGGCGTCGATTACATAATCCTAGATGGCAGGGGCGGGGGAACAGGGGCCGCGCCGACGATCCTTCGCAACAACATAAATGTGCCGACGATACCCGCTCTTGCAAGGGCGAGACGTCATTTGGACGAAAGAGGCGCAAAAGACATAACCCTTGTAATTACCGGGGGGTTGAGGGTTGCAGATGACTTTGCAAAGGCGTTGATGCTGGGGGCTGACGCTGTCGCCGTTGCGAATTCGGCAATTCAGGCAATCGGCTGTTTGGGTATGAGAGCCTGCAACACAAACAATTGTCCTGTAGGTATAGCGACCCAAAAAGAATCCTTGAGATCCAGACTCATAATTGATGAATCGGCGAAGCAACTGGCGCGATTCTTCGAGGCCACGAACGATCTCATGAAGGTTGTTGCGAGGGCATGCGGAGTTAATGACGTTTCGCAGTTCAGCGAATCTGATCTTTCGACACTCGATTTCGAGATTCATCGGATGACAGGAATTGCTTACGGTGGTGTGCAGAGCTAGTTTTCCAGGGAGCGTATTGTGAAAAAAGTTTGGCACAAGGTTTTAGAAAACACTGAGGACCTGCCTGAGGGG
The DNA here is from genome assembly GCA_013003215.1 of Pyrinomonadaceae bacterium. Classification (GTDB taxonomy): domain Bacteria; phylum Acidobacteriota; class Blastocatellia; order Pyrinomonadales; family Pyrinomonadaceae; genus Aridibacter. The sequence goes on along the minus strand of JABDKD010000205.1, from coordinate 24,061 downwards.
AGGGTGACAAGTGTAACAGCCGGTCACCAGGGGCTCTGCATATCCCATTTTGAAGGAGAGTTTGCGGCATTAGACAACAAATGCCCACACCAGGGCGGTCCGCTTGGAGAAGGCAGCATCGAGAACGGATTCCTAAGGTGTCCCTGGCATGGTTGGGATTTTCACCCGACTACAGGTCAATCGCCCGGCGGGTTTGATGATCATCTTGACCGTTTTGAGGTCGAGGTCAGAGAGGATGGAGTCTATGTTGCCGTTGAAGAAGAGTCTGAACACGAAAGAACAATATCGGATGTAGTCGCAGAAACGCTCGTGAACTGGGGCATCGATTCTGTGTTCGGGATGGTTGGGCATTCAAATCTTGGCCTTGCGGACGCTCTAAGGCGGCAGTCCGAAGCCGGCAGGCTGAAGTTTATCGGTATCAGGCATGAGGGCGCAGGTGCGTTTGCTGCGTCTGCTTACGGAAAATTGACCGGTCGCCCCGCAGCGTGTTTTTCCATCGCCGGTCCGGGGGCCACGAACATGTTTACTGGGCTTTGGGATGCAAAGGTAGACCGCGCCCCCATTCTCGCGCTTACGGGTCAGGTCGCGACGCAGGTTGTTGGTACCGGAAACTTTCAGGAAGTCGATCTTGTACGGGCCTTCCAAACTGTCGCGGAATTCAATCACCGGGTACAGGGCCACAGCAAACACTCGGAATTGGCAGCACTTGCGGTAAAGCATGCGATTTTGAAGCGTGATGTTTCGCACCTGACTTTCCCCGATGATATCCTGGAGGTTCCGGCACCCGTCGAAGCGGCACAGACACCGGAAGGACGAATTACGCCGACAACAATTGCCCCGCCGAAAGAAAGTCTGGACGCTGCAGCAGACAAGATAAGAAACTCACAGAGACCGGTGATCATAGTTGGGCACGGTGCCCGTCATAACATGGATGCGGTAATCGAGTTTGCCGAGGAGCTAAATGCGCCGGTACTTACGACTTTTAAAGGAAAAGGCCTGATCAGCGACCGCCATCCGCTTGGGTGCGGTGTGCTTGGTCGGAGCGGAACGCCGATCGCTTCCTGGTTTATGAATGAGAGCGATCTGTTGATCGTTTTTGGCGCATCATTTTCCAATCACACGGGAATCGCACCTAAGGTACCAACGATTCAAGTTGATTTTGATCCATTGGCGTTGAGCAAGTTTCACAAGATCGACGTGGCGGTCTGGGGTGAGATCGGTGTTACGCTTACACAGCTCAGAAAACAGGTTGCGGGACAGGCCGCAACCATTGACCGTAGAATTGAGATAAGCGAAAGATGGGCGATCTGGCGTGAGGAAAAGGCCAAGAGAAAACTAGACGATTTCGGAAAAGGAATCAGTTCGATCGAGATTTTTGAGGCTCTTACAGAATTAGCGCCCGAGAATGCCGTGATGTGTGTGGACGTTGGTAACAATGCTTACTCGTTTGGACGCTATTTCGAATGCAAAAACCACAGTTTCCTAATGTCGGGATATCTTGGATCGATTGGCTTTGCATTCCCCGCGGCAATGGGCGCCTGGGCTGCTGTTGGTGAGGAGAGGCCTGTCATAGCCGTTGCGGGAGATGGCGGATTCGGTCAATACATGGCGGATCTGACGACATCGGTTAAATACGGTATGAACATCAAGCTAATCCTTTTGAACAACTCTGAGTTGGGGAAGATTTCCAAAGAGCAGAGAGCGGGAGAGTTTGATGTTTGGGCCACCGAACTGCATAACCCGAATTTCGCCGAATTTGCTACAAGCTGTGGCGCGCTCGGAAGGCGTGTTGAAAAGAAGCAAGGTTTAAGGGAAGCGATGAAAGAAGTGCTTGACCATAACGGAACGGCCCTTTTAGAGATCATCGCCGATGTTAACTTGATCTAGAGTGATGATAATTGCGCAAATAATCGTTTGGACAGCCTTGATCTACCTGGTGATCGGTACGTTGTTTTCGCTTTATTTCGTTACTGCAAAAATTGCGGAATTTGATGACTCAGCAAAGGGCGCCGGTATTGGATTTCGCCTGGTGATATTTTTCGGAGCGATACCTTTCTGGGTGTTTCTTCTTTCACGTATGATCTCCGGAACTACCGGAGTTGCAGAAACGAACGAACACCGTCGTTCCGCCGGAGGTGATAAATGATTCGCGGGTCAAGAAAGAGACACCGGATCATATGGCTCGTACTCGCCGTACTGCTCCCAGTGCTATTTGCTGCCGGTCTATTGTTAAGGCACGAAGATCCGGTAAACATTGAGATTCCGAAAGTTGAGCGAACCAGTGCTCCGCAGGAGGCTTCGACGCAAAATGAGTGAAGTCTATAAAGGAATAAGCTGGAATCGTCAGAAGATCACGTATGATCTCATTCTCTGGTCGGGGATTGTCGTCTACTTAGCTGTGTTTATGGGGCTTACGGTTGCTTTGTACCCGAGCGCTACCGCCGAAACGCTACTTATCAGGGGATTTGGCACGGCTGCACTGATCTTGCTCCACATCGTTTTGATTACTGGACCGCTCTCAAGACTCGACGCGCGGTTTTTGCCCCTGCTCTATAACCGGAGGCACATGGGCGTGACAACATTTCTGCTTGGCCTCGTCCATGCGGTTGTCGCCACGTTCCAGTTTCACGGATTTGGTGAGACGAATCCGTTGGTAAGTATTCTGATTAGCAACACCAGGTTTTTTAGCGTTCCTGATTTTCCATTCCAGGTGCTTGGTCTTGTCGCTTTGATAATCCTCTTTTTAATGGCGGTTTCCAGTCATGACTTCTGGCTTAAAAATCTTACGGCCCCGGTTTGGAAGGGGCTTCATATGCTGGTCTATGTCGCGTACGCGCTTCTGGTCGGACATGTTGTGCTGGGAGTTCTTCAGTCAGAAACGAATCCCGTATTGGCGGGTGCCCTGTTGGTTGGCCTTGTAGTAGTGATTGGGCTTCACATTACTGCAGCAGGTCGTGAGAGCGTAAACGACAGGGAGACTGAAAAAGGCGATGATGGTTTTGTGAGGATCTGCCATGCGGACGAAATTCCGGAAAACAAGGCAGTCACAAGGGTTGTCGCCGGTGAACGTGTCGCTGTGTTTCGATATGAGGGTAAGATTTCAGCGGTTTCAAACGTTTGCCAACATCAGAATGGACCCCTCGGAGAAGGTGAGATTATCGATGGATGCATAACCTGCCCATGGCACGGATTTCAGTATGATCCAACGACCGGCGCGTCCCCGCCTCCCTTTAACGAGAAGGTCCCGACGTTTGAGGTCAAAGTAGAAAACGGGGAAGTTTCAGTTTCGGGGTCGCCGTGTGAACCCGGAACACATGTGGAGCCCGCGCATATCGATGAGGGCGATAATGGCTGAAGGGCAATGGAGAATTGACAACGGACAATAGACAATCTTTGAACCTGTTCAAAGATTAATCACGGATCACGGACCCCGGAACATAGGAAAATATGAATACCGACTTCTACATCGGCTACCTTCCGAAAATGCCCGCATTTGTAAAGCGGCTGATCAAACCGTTTGTGTTCACGCTGTTTTTCGCAGGATTGATTCTCGCTGTCCTTTTTGCGTCCGGTCAGAAGCCATTTGCGAACAGTGTTTTTGAATTCGGCAATGCGAGAAGATTTGAAGGAACAGTTCAGGCACGACCCGTACCCTTTCTACTCGTTGAAAAGACACAGACTAATAACGGCTTACCGACATTTTTCAGGTATCCGTTGGTTGGAGAAGGAAAGTATGGAGTTGGCGACGATATAGTTGGCGCCGACGGCAAAAAGGTTTCGCTGGAAGGAACCCTGATCTACCGGGACGGGCTCAGGTTGATTGAGGTCGTTTCCGGTAGCATGAAAACGATTAGCCGGAGCGCCGAAAGCCCCAGTGCCGTAGCGGAAAGCCTCGGTTCAATGGCCCTCAGGGGCGAGATCATCGACTCGAAATGCTACCTGGGCGTAATGAACCCGGGGAACACGAAAGTCCATCGCGACTGTGCCGTTGCATGCATTCGAGGCGGGGTTCCTGCGATGTTTCTTGTGAAAGACTCAAAAGGGAACAAAAGTGAGCTTTGGCTCTTATCCGAAGACGGCAGGACCCCAAACAGCGAAATTCTGGATTATGTTGCAGAACCCGTTGAGTTGCGGGGACGTGTTACCCGCGTCGGGGCCCAACTCTTTTTCTACGCCGATCTTTCAAAAATAAAAAGACTTTGAATCCGTTTCTACAAATCGAGTGATTTCAAATACTCCTTGAAACTTTCTCCAAGATCTTCTCTCTCAAGAGCAAATTCGACGGTTGCGATAAGAAATCCAAGCTTGTCTCCGGCGTCATAGCGTTTCCCGTCAAGTTTCAGTGCGTAAAAGGGTTTTCCTTCCCTGAGCAATAAGCGCATGGCATCGGTTATCTGTATTTCGCCGCCAGCGCCTTCTTCGGTTCGCTCGATCGCCGGGAATATGTCGGGTGTAAGGATATATCTGCCAATAATTGCCAAATCGGACGGTGCGTCTTCAAAAGAAGGTTTTTCAACCATGTCTTTGATCTTATAGACGCCTTCCTCGACCTCTTCCGCGTCAATTACTCCAAAACGCGAAATATTCTCGCCTTCCACCTGCATTGTCGCGATGACCGGTGCCTCGTATTTCTCGTAGACATCCATCATCTGTTTTATCGCAGGTACCTCGGCGTGGACCATGTCGTCGGCTAGGAGTACTGCGAACGGTTCGTTCTCAGAGAAGTCCTTGGCTTGATAAATAGCATGGCCAAGCCCTTTCGCCAGCTGTTGCCTCGTATAACAGACCCTTGCCATTTGAGAAATTGCCCTAACCTTCTTAAACAAATCAACCTTTCCCCTATCGTCGAGCATGCGCTCGAGCTCGTAGGAAATGTCAAAATGATTGACGATCGGACCCTTGTCGCGTCCGGTTATGATCAATATCGATTCGATTCCGGATTCAACTGCTTCCTCGAACGAGTACTGAATGAGGGGTTTATCAACAACCGGCATCATTTCCTTTGGGGATGCTTTGGTTGCGGGGAGAAATCTTGTGCCGTGGCCGGCGGCGGGAAATACAGCTTTACGAATTTTGTTTGTCATAATATTTTTGCTAAGTTTTGCCTTTTCGCTTCCGGCAATTCGCCTGTTATAGTCGAGTCCGGAGGCGAAAACACAAAAGTTAACCTATACCTAAATTCTATGTGAATTTCGCGAAAGAGACAATATGTTGGACCTGAATTTTGTACGTAAAAATCTCGACACGGTTAAGGCCGCATTCGAAAAAAGAGCCTTCCCGATCGAGCCGCTTGACGACTTTGTAAGACTCGATGAGGAGCGCCGCAGCGTCATCGGCGAATCGGACCTTGTTAACCGACAACGGAACGAATCGAGTAAGGAAATAGGCGGCTTGATGCAACAGGGTCTGAAGGAAGAAGCAGAGGCCAAGAAGCAGGAAGTCGCGGGGCTAAAAGCCAGGCAGCAAGAGTTGGAGCAAAAGCGGTCTGAAGTTGAAGCAAGCATGAGAGACTTGCTCTCCGGTCTTCCAAACATTCCGGCAGATGACGTTCCGGCCGGTGTCGACGAATCGGACAATGTTGAGGTCAAACGGCATGGTGAACCGAGGAAGTTTGAGTTTGAGCCGATAGACCATGTTGATATTGGCGAGCGTTTGGGAATTCTCGATCTCGAGCGGGCAGCAAAGATTGCCGGATCGAGGTTTGCGATTCTTAACGGAGCGGGCGCAAGACTTGAACGGGCCCTGGTCAATTTCATGCTCGAAACTCACACCACCGAGCACGGATACCTAGAAACGCTTCCCCCGTTCATGGTGAATCGCGAGACGCTTTTTGGAACAAACCAGCTTCCGAAATTCGAAGAGGATCTGTTTCATATCAAGGATGAAAGAGAATTCGCTCTAATCCCTACGGCCGAAGTGCCAGTGACGAACTACCATTCGGGGGAAATACTGGATGCAAAGGACTTGCCGCTGTACTTTACGGCCTATACGCCGTGTTTTCGATCAGAAGCAGGGAGCTACGGTCGTGATACGAGAGGCCTTATTAGACAACATCAATTCGAGAAAGTGGAACTCGTGAAGATTACCCTTCCAGAAAACTCCTGGGAAGAGCTCGAAAAGTTAACAGCGGATGCTGAGACGATCCTACAGAAATTGGAGCTGCCTTACCGGTCGGTGATACTTTCCACTGGGGACCTCGGGTTTGGTGCTGCTAAGACCTATGACCTTGAGGTATGGATTCCATCGCAGAAGACCTACAGAGAAATTTCAAGCTGCTCTAACTGCCTTGATTTTCAGGCGCGAAGAATGAATCTGAGATTTAGACGAAGCGGTGGAGAAAAGCCCGAATTCGCACACACGCTAAACGGATCGGGTTTGGCAGTAGGCCGAACGTGGATCGCGATACTCGAGAACTATCAGGAAGAGGATGGGAGTGTAGTGGTGCCGGAGGTTTTGAGGCCGTATATGGGCGGAATGGAACGAATCACTGCGGGATAACTTTATGAAGGCTCAGATAATCAAAATAGGAAACTCAAAAGGGATTCGCATCCCAAAACCGGTTCTCGAAGAGAGCCAGTTGGAGGGTGAGGTTGAACTCGAAGTGATCGATGAAGGCCTTCTGGTTAAATCTACGAAACCGCCGAGGCACGGCTGGGACGAGGCATTTCGAACCTTGGCGGAAAACGATGATGACGACTTGCTGATGGGCGATGCCGTAAGCCAATTCGATGAGGAAAACTGGCGATGGTGAAGCGATTCGAAATCTATCTGTATAACCTCGATAATGTCCCGGCTTCGGAGGCGAAAAACACGCGACCGTGCGTTGTCGTTTCACCTGATGAGATTAACGGTAATCTGGCTTCCGTGATTGTGGCGCCCATTGCATCGGCTGGTCCCTCTTGCCCGACCCGGATACCCTTCGCGTTTCTTGGTGAGAATCGGGCAGTAGTCGTTGATCAGGTTCGCACGGTCGATAAAGACCGCCTCGTAAAGAAGATAGGTGTACTAAAAGGGCGAACGAAAAACCGTGTATTGAGAATTCTCAGGGAGATGTTTGCTGATTAGTTTTTATGTTCTGAACCGCAGATGACGGTAGAAAACCGGCCCGGCACACCCGTGAAACAAAATATAAGGTTTATAAATTTGAAGAGTATGATCTGTGTTTCAAGAAGTGTCTCGAACTAGTCATCTCCCGTTTCTGCGTTATACAAAAAGGAGAGCGTACAGGGTTACACACCCCATACGCTCAAATGTTGCAAAACTTGCTTGCCGCCTCGAACCTAAATTATTTGATTTCAATTTCAAATGGCATCATAAGCATTGACTCCCCACGTCCCATTCGTTCGTACAATTCCGCGTACTGCAGTGTTTTACGAACGTTGCGCGGCAAGGATTCGACGATAGCCTTGCGAGCCTTCACTTCCTTTGACTCAACGGCAACGCCGCTTCCGAAGATCGTCTCAAACAATGTTGGTGCTTTCGGCAGTGCAACGCGTGTTACCTGTTCGTCAGCCGGAATTTTACTCAACGACTTTGCGATCTCGATAGCCTTCTCCAAACCGCCAAATTCGTCCACCAGCCCACGTTCTTTTGCCTGAGCGCCGGTCCAGACGCGTCCTTGCCCGATCGAGTTGACAGCCTCGTCATTCATCTTCCGGCCCTTGGCGACCTTGGGTACAAAATCCGTGTAATAAATGTTGTTGGCCTGCTCCTGGAATTTCGCACGCTCTTCCTCGGTCCAGTTTTCCGTCTCCCTGAACAAACCGGCATTCTTACCGCGAAGCACATATTCGTTCGTGACACCGAGCCAATCGTAGAAGCCGCTTAAATTCGGCTTGCCCATAAAGACGCCGATCGATCCAGTCAAAACTGAAGGTTCGGCGACGATCTTATTGGCATTACAAGAGATGTAGTAACCACCCGATGCTGCATAATCTGCCATCGACACCACGACAGGCTTCTTGGCCTTCGCCTTTTCGAGCGCGTGCCACATCAGGTCAGATGCCAGCGCTGAACCGCCCGGACTATCTACACGGAGCACGATCGCCTTAATAGACTCATCATCTGTGGCCTGCTTAACAGCTCCAACGATCGTATCTGACCCAACCATGCTACCGCCGAACGGACTTGAACTTGATCTACCGGTCGTAATTGCACCGGATGCGTAAATCACGGCAACGCGGCTGCCGTTGTTGAGGTCAAGCGAGGCAGGAGACACTTCCGAATAGACGCTAGCCGTCACTGTTCTCAGCTTGTCGTCTTCTTTGTAGCCTAGTTTTTTTCGAAGTTCTTCGTACACTTCGTCCCTGTACTTGGCACCGTCGATTAGTCCAAGGGATTTTGCCTTTGTCGCGCGGTATGGAGCGCCGTCGATCAGTTCTTTTACCGTATCCTCTTCCAGTTTTCGGTCTTTGGCTATAGAACTTACGAGCCGTCCGTAAAGATCATCCAGTATCGCGTTGATGACCTCGCGCTGGCCTTCCGACATATCCGTACGGGTATATTGATCCGGCGCGTTCTTATATTTTCCGATTTGTATTACTTCCGGCTCGATTCCAAGCTTATCCAGAGAACCCCTGTAAAACATTGCATTGGCCGCGAATCCGTTGACATAGATGTCACCGGTCGGCGGCATAAAAATCTTTTCTGCGGCCGAAGCAACGTAATACTCTTTGTTCATTCCCAATTCGGTGTAGGCATAGACGGGCTTCCCGGAATCACGCAGATCTTTTATCGCTCGACGCAATTCGTCGGCTTTTCCCCATCCAAAACCCGTAAACTCGATATCGAGAAGTACAGCGCCGATCCTGGAGTCTGCTTTTGCCTTTCGAAGGTTTGTAATCGTATCGGTCAACGAAGCAGGCTGGCTTATGCCAAACACCTTCGCCATTGGATCCCGGGGGGCATGATCAGGGAGTGTTCCACCAATTCGCATCACCAGTACGCTGTTTTCAGGCACGTTGCCGCGACCCAAACTCTCAGCCACTAAGGCGATCCCGATGATTGCTACTAATAGGACGGCAATAAAAACGCCGCCGACGATCAAAAGTACTTTTAACGATTTCGGCATATTTTTCTCCGGCGTTAATTCTTCATACTGGGGAAGAAAAAAACGTCGTATCTTCTACGTAAGGCAGGTCAAAAAGGTTTGGATGGGTGTGAATTACCCTGAAACTGCAGGTATTCCGGTTGTTCGAGCCGGACCCGTCAACAAATTATATCGCATGGTCCGGAGAGAAGGAACCGGCATTTGCGTACCCGTGCAACTGTCCTGATACCCAAAAACGTCAAATGATCGTGACGTTCAATTAGATTTGACTGAAATTCTTGCCAGCCGATTCGATGGGTGCTTTTGGTGTAACGCAAACACCCGCTCTGCGACACAAAAGCGAGCCAGGCAGTGACATGGCCGATTGGCTGGGATGATCGTTGGTGAGTTTAACAAAGCTCCTGTATTCTGGATTCTAACTCAGGTATTATCGAAAGCTTATGGCAAAGAAAGGTTCAGTACTTGTCTGCGATGATGAAGAAATCATGCGGGATGTTCTGGAGACGGTTCTCAGTGGTGCCGGCTACAGCGTACATTTGGCAAAACGCGGAGAAGAGGCTATTGAAGCCTATGAAGAACAACAGTTTGATGTTGTCCTGATGGATGTATCTATGCCCGGAATCGGAGGCCTTACAACTCTTGAAGAGATTATCAAGATGGATGAGGAGGCCGTTGTTCTTATGATAACGGCTTTCGCAACTTTTGAAACCGCAATATCAGCATGGGAAAAAGGTGCGAAGGGCTGTATTCGCAAACCCTTCAAAAATGAGCAGATACTGGCGCTCATTGCAAAAGGCATTAAGACTCGCAGGCACGAACAGGAGCGTCAGAACCTTAGACAGGTTATGGCGAAATCAGTAAGCCGCGATTCTGTCGTAGGGCGATCCGAAAAGATGGAGGAGATCTTTCGGCTAGTGGAAAGGATCGCACCGGCCCGTTCGACGATCTTGATTACGGGGGAAAGCGGAACCGGCAAAGAGGTTATCGCCAAACAGATTCACCAGTCGAGCACGAGGTCCGACCGGCCATTTGTTGTAGTGAATTGTTCGAATATTCCTTCCGAACTTCTTGAAAGCGAGCTTTTTGGTCATACAAAGGGAGCTTTCACCGGCGCGGTAAGTGCAAAAAAAGGTCTTTTTGAGGCTGCTGACGGCGGGTCGATCTTTCTGGATGAGATTGGTGACCTCAGGCCCGAAACCCAGGTAAGGCTGCTTCGGGTAATACAGGAAAGGGAGTTCACGCCATTGGGCGAAACAAATCCGGTTTCGGTCGATGTAAGGATCATTGCCGCGACGAATGTTGATCTGAAAGAAGCGGTCAAGAACGGCACATTCAGGGAAGATTTGTATTATCGGCTTTCAGTTGTTCCGATCGAATTGCCCTCTCTGCGGGAGAGAAGGGAAGATGTGTTGCCTTTGGCCAAGCATTTTATCGCGAAGTACAACGAGGAGAATGCCAGAGAAGTCTCGGAAAACCTCTCGCCGCAGGTGTTGTCATTACTTGAGAACTACTACTATCCGGGAAATGTCAGGGAACTTGAGAACATTATCGAACGCGCGATAGTTATTGCACCAACTGATGAATTGACTCCCGACTGCCTGCGACCCGAAGTTTTGGACCCCGAACTTGCGCGAGAGATGGTCAAGGATAGTTCCGGCACCTCCGGCGATATCGATATTGCGCAAGGAATAACGTTTTACGACGAAGTTAAGAAGTTTGAGATAGATCTAATCCAGAGAGCTCTGGAACAAACTGCCGGACATCAGTCCCGGGCCGCGCGCCTCCTCGGGCTCAATGCAACGACTCTGAACTCTAAGATCAAGAGCTATAACATCTTACCTAAAGCATAGTTTCGGATTCCACTCTTAAAGTTCCATTTAATTTATCCGCTTTCCAGCGTCTTTAAACTCCGAATTTTCGGTTTAAATGCAAATTCTCGTTTACTATGCACCGCTCGGCCCCAATTATTCGATTCCAAACTAACTTCCGTACCTGTTTTATTTCCCGTTAAATGCTGTGTGTAAGAGCTTTAAGTACTTTAGTTGGACTCAATCTAACCAACGGAATAGGACTTGCCTAAATTGTATTACCGACTTAAGGCATTTGATGTACAAAAGTGTACTTCAATTTGCGTTATTGAACTCGGGCTTTTCGATCTCGATTGAATTGTTCGAATCAAGGGAAATGTTATAAAGGGAGAAATAAAATGACCAAAAGTCCGAAGAATATTCGTACATTGGCTCAGGGCGTCCTTACAGGATTTATATTGCCGGTTGTGATCGCGCTCGTCGTGGCCCAATCGGCATTTGCTCAGGGAAGCAGAGGTACGGTAAGCGGCACGGTTAGTGATCAGACAGGCGGTGTTATACCAAACGCCACAGTGAGTCTGGTTGACGTCGAAAAAGGCCGTACAGTGACTACCCAGACAAATGATCAGGGTAATTATCGATTTATCGAAGTTGAGCCTTCAGTTTATACGGTGATAGTTAAAGCCACCGGATTTGCTGACTTTAAGAGAGTCAACTTCAAAGTAGAACCGAACAGAAACGTAACCGTCGATGCTCAGCTGTCGGTTGGTTCGCAAGTAACTGAAGTTTCCGTTTCTGCCGGTGAAGAACTTATTGACCGCGAATCCGCGACATTGGGTACCACAGTGGATGGTAGACGTGTCGTAGGTTTGCCATTGAACGGACGCAACGTTCTCAACCTAACGCTTCTGCAACCGGGTACAGCTCCGGCTGGCGGCGGTTTTGGTAGCGGTCTTGGTGTACGTGTTAACGGTAGCCGCGGTGTTGAAAACAACGTGACCCTTGATGGTGGTAACAACAACGAGGTAGCTGTTGGTGGAACGATCGGTGCTCAGCCGAGACCGGACGCAGTTCAGGAGTTTCGTCTTTTGACGTCAAACTTTGAAGCTGAATTCGGCCGTAACACTGGCTCGATTATCAACGTTGTAACCAAATCAGGTGGAAATGAATTTCATGGTAACGGGCGTTTTTTCTATCGTCCTACGGAACTTTCCGCTTCACGTTATTTGGATAAAGCACTTTCATCAGGTGATCCAAACGAGGACCTTCGCAGAAAGTTTGACAGGAAGGAATACGGATTCAATATTGGTGGTCCGATCTACTTCCTCAACACAGGATCAGGCGGTCCCGCTATCTACGACGGACGTGACAGAACGTTCTTTTTCGTAGATTTTGAGCGTCGCTGGCAGAACGTTGGCGCTACACAAACGATTTCCGGTTTGCCGACGGCAGCGGAAAGAATGGGAGATTTCAGTACTGACGTTGGGCGCTCATGCCCGGGCGGCGGTTCGGGAATCTGCGACCCGATGACGGGTAACCCATTCCCGGGTGGAATCATTCCACAAAACAGGTTCTCGCCCATCGCACAGTATTACCTTGGCTTTATCCCAACGGGGAATTCCGCGGGTCAAGCTCAGGTTGGTGCGGATCAGCTCACGATCAACAACTATTTGACGATCCGTGGCGATCACAACTTCAACGAGAATCACCTGGTTAACTTCACTTTTAACTACTTTGACTCTGATGATAATGATCCGTTTGCATTTGGCGGCTCAGCGGTTCCGGGATTCGGTTCGGCCGACAGACGAAAATCGCGTAACCATGTAGCTCGTTACACGTGGGCGATTTCCAACAGCATGGCGAATTATCTTCTTGTTAACATCTCGAAGAATAAGCAGCCAGGTGTTGCACCAGTAAACACTACGACTCCGGAAGAGATTGGCTTTACGGCTGATTTTGTGGCGTCGCGTGAATTCGTGGGTCCTCCTGCAATTCGTTTGTTCGACCGCTTGGGTCTCCGAATCGGTAACTCGATTCAGGGTCCGCAGGCACGAGTTAGTGAAAACTACCAGATCCAGGATTCGTTTACATGGGTAACCGGAAAGCACCGATTGAAGTTTGGTGTCGATGGTACAAAGTACAAGCAAGGGCAAGACTTCGTGTTTATCAACCAGGGATTCCTGACATTCTCAGGACGGTTTGGAAACAACACTACGGGTGACGACCTTGCCGACCTGATTATCGGAAACTCGCCGATTGCAGCACAATACGGTGCCGCCGGTCGCAGGGATTTCCGTCAGCTGGCGTTTGCCGGATTTGCTCAGGACAACTGGAACGTAGCACGAGGACTTACACTTTCGATGGGTCTCAGATATGAGTACACATCACCGTTGAAAGACCTTCAGGACCGAGTTGCTTATTACAGGCCTGGTGCGACATCGACACTGCTGGCACAGGGCGCTTTGATTTTCGAAGGGCGTCAGATCGTTGCCGCAGATCCGAATAATCTGCCGAATGGCCTTGTATATGTTGGAGATCCTGATCCGGTTCTAGGCGGAACAGTGCCTAGAGGTGGTGTGAGACCTGACAAAAACAACTTCGCTCCGAGGTTGGGTTTTGCCTACTCTATCCCGGGTAGCGACAGCGGCATTCTGAAAGCGATCTTTGGTGATCAGCAATCTGTGATCCGGGGAGCCATCGGAATGTATTACGGCGCGATTATCGGTGATACGGCTCTCCAGCAGTTGACTGCTACGGGATACAACGGAACCAACGCGTTCTTCTTCCCAAATGGCGGTACACTCGCAGATCCGTTTGCTCCGGATCCTTATCCGGGATTTGACGGCGTTCAGCCCACGAGGCCGAATCCGTTCTTGTCGACCGATGACATAATAATTCCTTCAGTTTTGAATCAGGCGGCGCAGCCAATCGATCCACTACTGAAGACTCCATATACGATTCAATGGAACTTTACGTTTGAACGTCCGTTCCAGGATGACTATATTTTCGGAATCAGCTATGTAGGTAACCGTGGTAAACACCAGTATGTACGTGAGCAGATCAACCCGGCGGTTGGTACCCTGATTCCTGTTCCGGCAGGAAGAGTGATTCCAACTCCGAGTACAAGCAACAGCAACAGCAGGCGACTCAACTCGTCGTACGCTATTGGCTTGAATCTGTTGACCGCAGCAGGTAGTTCGCAATACGACTCAATGCAGGTAAACTTCCAGAAGCGATTCAGCCCTAACGGACTGACCTTCCAGGCGGCTTATACCTTCTCGAAGTCGATCAACGACGCTGATACCCAACGGGGTGGTCTGGACATCATCAATCGAAGGATTGGCCGCGGCCTTTCCGGAGACGATGTGCCGCACAGATTCGTTGGCAGCTTCACCTACGAAATACCGTTCTTCAACAACACGACAGGATTCTTGAACAGAGTTCTTACTGGTTGGGAAGTCAATGGTATTTATACCTACCAGTCCGGTACCTTAATTGCACCGGGTAACCCAATCGACACGGTTGGAACCGGTGGGGGTGTCGTTAGCGGTGCCGATCTCGGAACGCAGCCGTTTCAAACACTCGACCCGCAGTCAAACGATCGCTACGGATTCAATCCGGAAGCATTCCAGATCGCAGATTGTGGAACGAACTTTGAACTTTGTGGCGGCGTAGGCCGTCGCGGAACAGCGACTGGTCTCCAGTTTAGATTGGATAACCCGGCAAACAACTTTGACGTTGCTTTGGTCAAGAAGACAAGGTTGTTTAGCGAATCCAATAACCTGGAGCTTCGTCTTGAAGCGTTTAACGCATTCAACACGACGCAATTCACAACGATCAACACTAACTTGAATAACCTGGTATATAACACGCCGGGCGACCCGAGTAGCGGTGTGAATCGTGAGTTGACTTCGTTTGGCCGTTATACGAACACTCGTGAAGCAAGGATTATTCAACTTGGAGTACGCTTGTCGTTCTAGTTGAATGTTCTTTTACAAGACTTGAGCCTGCGGCGTTTTTCCGCAGGCTCTTTTTTTTGTTCTGATTAAATGCGAAGATCGTTAGAATCGTTCGAGCAATGAGACAGCCAAGATCCGGAAACGAAATCAATGGAACTTTCACTAAAACCACTAGGTGCAGGCGATCTCATAGACCGCGCTACCCGGTTTTACCGTAAGAATTTCTGGACGTTTATATTAATCGCATCCCCTCCGGTTATGCTCGGTACTCTATGCCTTGTCGGGTGGATGTTTATTGCCCGGAATCTCTTTTATGTAGGATCCGCAAATCCCGAGGAGACGTTCGTTTATCAGGTATTTGTATGGCTGGGCGGTTTTGTGATCTGGTTGGTCCAGCTCGTCGCGGTTTTGGTTGTAATGGGAGGCGCTGCAAGGAACTTCGTACGTCATCTGCTGTTTGGCGAGGCCGTTACATTTAAAGAGACCTATAAAAACGTTAGAAACAGGCTACCCAGTCTGATCTCCGTTTCCGCAGGTCTTACCGTTACGATGGCGGTAATCGGTTTTGTCCTGTTTTATATTTGGCTGGTTGTGCTTTTTATCGTGGTGGCGATTATCGCCGGGTTGACTTCCTTTTTGCCCGTTGTTGGTTTCATCTTGTCGTTGGTTGCGGGGATAGCCATTACTTTGGGAGCGCTTTGGCTGTTTTTTTTGATCGTATCGCGGTTTGTCTACGTTCCCCAGGTAATGCTGGTTGAAGGGCAGGGGGCGTTTGCAGCAATAGGAAGAAGCGCCAGTCTCGCGGGCAAGAATGTGATCAGGGTCGGAGCACTTTCGATATTCACTATCGTCGCAACATACGTTGCATTGATGCTTTTGTATCTCCCTCTGGGGTTTTATGCGTGGACCGAGGGAGTAAATCTCATCGGTTTTGATTCCGTGGATATGATACCGGCTTGGTATGAGATCTCTTATAAGGTGATTGGGCAAGCGAGTCTGATCCTCATTATTCCAGTCCTCATGATCGGATTATGCCTGCTGTATGTGGACGAGAGAGTTCGAAGCGAGGGGTACGATCTTGAGTTGATGGCTGCAAAGAGGCTTGGGGAAATACCCGATGTACCTGAAGAGTTCATCAATCCGCTTCAACCTGCATTGGCAAGTTCATCGAATCCGGCTCCACAGCGCAGTGGTGAACTGAAAAACCCGTCTACACTTGGACTGGATCAATGATTGTTTCTCGTCTTTCATTTCAAACGGTCTTGCTCGGCTGCCTGTTGCTTTGCGCGCTGGCGGGGCCCGCTGCGGCCATCCCGCTCGACGAATACCTGGATGCGATAACAAAAGCAAGAAAGAGTGTGGCTGCCCATGACAACATCAAAGCTGACTTGGGAAGCGAAGGTCCATACAAAGAAGCTATCGACACATTGGAAGAAGTTCGGATAGATCTTGGGGCGATTGAAGAGGTCGAATTTAATGGAAATACGTTGCGGGTGAACAATAACTGGATAGAGAGTGCAGTTTCTGCACTCAAGAAGAAAGAGGATTCCCTCGACAGGTTAATGATCGTCCAGTCTGTATCGGAACGCTTGAAATCGATCGAATACAAAGTCGGTGATCTCGAGCGGGCGACGGAACAAGGTCTTACTAAGGACGAAGAAAAGCAACGTCTGTCAAAGATTCTTCAGCGCGAGGAATTCAAGCCTGCATCGGAAGAAGGCGAAAGTCCAGCCGCCCGTGCTTATCGGATTTTGATGGAGTGGTTACGATCCCTCTTTCCACAGGTTGAGCCTGTAACTCCAACGAATTCAGGTGATTTCACATTTTTAAAAGGCGTCATCCAGGCGACCATTCTAATTCTCGTGATTGCGATAATCGGGTATGTTGTATTCAAGTTTGGCGGTAACTTTATCGGCAGATTCGGATCGAAGGAAAAGTCCGCTAAGTCTCGTTTGATCCTTGGGGAGAAGATTGAGGAAGGGACCACCACGAAAGATCTATTCTCAGAAGCCGAAGCACTTGCGCAGGAAGGCGATATCCGTGGAGCGATTCGGAAAGGCTACATCTCACTACTTTTCGAGCTCAGTGAACGCAGACTGATTGGGCTTGCAAAACATAAGACAAACAGAGATTACCTTCGTGATTTGACCGGTGAGATAAAGAATGGAGTTGCGGGGCTTACATTTGATTACGAAAAGCATTGGTACGGACGTCGTTTAGCCGATGAAGACGAATGGGCTGAATTCAAGAATGAATACGAGCGGACGTTGGGCCACAGTAGATCAAACGGATGAAGGAGAAGCTTTTCATATTTGGCGCACTCGCGTTGCTTGTGGTCCTGTTGGTAGGACTAAACGCTGCTTCGTATGTCCAAAGAGAGCAGATACCGGACTCAGAAAGTGCTCCGAACCGTTCTACTTACAGTACCGGTGCAACGGGAACGAGGGCCTTTTACGACCTTCTTTCGGCAACATCCAGGGATGTCCAGCGCTGGGAAGAGCCTTTTTCACAGTTGAAGTCCGACGGTACGTCCGAGATCGGGACTTTTGTAATCATTGGAAAAACGCGAAAGGAAATTCTTGACGAAGAAATATCGAGGTTGATCTCATGGGTCGAGTGGGGAGGCCGTTTGGTGATCATCGACCGTAATCCGCCCGTTGGTTTGCTGGAAACGAGCGGGGCGTGGAAGGTGCGAATATCGGAAACCGACCCGGCTATTTCGGCGGCCGAGCTGGAGGTTTTGCTGCCGACTGTTGATCCTTCAAATCAAGCACAGATGACAAGCGGAGCGGTTGCCGCAAAGTCCTTCCAGCCCACGCTTTTCACTGCCCGCGTTAATGCCATACAGCCGTCGAAATTTGCTACCTCGGTAACCTTGAAAAAGACAGGACTTGGCGGCAGCGAATCTTCAGATTCTGCCATTTCACCGCCCGAATCGGTGAAGGTCGAGTCCTCCGAAACCCCGCCGCCGATGATCGAAGAGCAAGCCCCCAGTGCTGAATCACCTGTGGTTCATTCACCCGGTTCGATCGCGGTCGAGACACCCGTTGAATCTACTACCCCTGAAAAACAGGCAGAGATCCTGGAAGAACTTGAAAAGAACAAAGACCAGACGCCGGGTGCAGGATCAGGAAGTGGCGTTCCGATGGAAATCGTGACTCAGGATTCACCATCTATTGTTACGTCGGCACCTGCTGATGTAGATGGTTACGAAATAATTGCGCCGGTCGCCCATTTTGGAAATTCAGTAAAGACCTTGGTTGTGGATTTTCCTTATGGAGACGGATCGATAGTTGTTGTGTCCGATCCGTACATCGTTTCAAATGGGGGTATCAATCTCGTCGATAACGCGCAATTGGCTATAAACGTTGTGTCTGGAAACGGCAGGATCGCCTTCGACGAATACCACCAGGGCTATGGCTCAAATCAAAACCGGCTACTGAACTATTTCTATGGAACTCCGGTCATTCCGGTATTCCTTCAGTTGGTTCTGATCTTGGGACTCGTAATGATCTCGCTAAGCCGCAGGTTTGCAAGACCGCTTCCTCTTGAAAAGGAGAGCAGAATCTCCAATCTGGAGTATGTAGGGGCAATGGCCCAGCTAAAGAGAAGAACAAAGGCGTATGACCTCGCCATCGAGAATATTTACACAGACTTTCGACGTCGCATCTCACGCCTTGCCGGTATCGACAATTCTTCATCCTCTAACGATGATATCGCTGAGGCGATAGAATTCCGGACAGATTACAAGAAGGATCAGGTGCTCGAGGTAATGAGCAAATGTGAAGACATCATGCATGGCGAGGCAACTAACAATAAAGAGGTGCTGGTGCTTGCGGCGCAGCTGCGCAAGATCGAATCGGCTTTAGGTCTCCGAAGGGGAAGGACGATTTTTAAGAGATGATTCCTTTAGGTCTACTCCTCCTGCTAGTGGCGCTTTTCTTTGTGACGAGCGCCGTGGGCGTGGTTACAGGGAGTAACTCTCTTATTACGGTTCCTGTGATGTTTGAGATGGGAATCGAGCCCAAAACGGCAATTGCCACCAACATGTTCGGATTAACGTTCATGGCTTTTGGAGCGACGATCCCCTTTTACCGGAAAGGGCTGATCGACGTAAAGCAGCTTTCGCCTCTTGCAGCGGTCACTGTCGTGGGTTCAGCAATTGGAGCGCTTCTTGTAGGAGCCGTTAAGAGTGAATGGCTGCCGACGATAGTTTCAGTTGCGATGATCGCCGTGGGCATCTTTATCCTTTTCAAAAGAGATGGAGACGAAGAAAAGCGAACCAGAAAAGGTCTGGTCACCATTGTGCTGGCGTTCGTCCTCGCAATCTACGGCGGGTTTTACAGCGGGGGATACATGACGATGCTGACGGCGGTTTTTGTAGCTTTTTCCGGTATGAGTTTTGCCGAGGCGATCGCCGGAACGAAGTTTATCAATATGTTTTCGTCATTGATTGCCACGTTACTTTTTATGTGGCAAGGTTTGGTAGACTACCGGCTTGGAATCATACTGGCGATCACGATGTTCACCGCGGCTTATGTAGGCGCAAGAACAGTTACAAGGCTTAACGAAGATTGGCTGAGGAGAATATTCCTTTTTTTCGTGTTTGCACTCGCAATAAAGATAGCGCTGTTTTGATCACAAGAATCCAACGAACATACTAAGAATGCTAAACCATACTCCGCAGACTGCTGCGCATATCAAACGAGAGCTCGGAAAAGTTATCGTCGGGCAAGAGGCCGTTATCGAACAGATCCTTGTGGCGATCTTCGCCGAAGGACATGCCTTGCTGGAAGGTGTGCCCGGGACCGCGAAAACCCTATTGGTCAAGACTTTAGCGAGGATTGTTGGAGCAAGGTTTTCGCGACTCCAGTTCACACCCGATTTGATGCCGTCCGACATTACCGGTACAAACGTATTTAACATGCAGACCTCGGAGTTCAAGCTGCGACCGGGACCGATCTTTACGGATATCCTCCTTGGCGACGAGATAAACAGGACTCCGCCCAAGACCCAATCGGCCCTGCTCGAAGCGATGGAGGAAAGACAGGCCACCATAGACGGCAAGCGATACCGTCTATCGCCTGTTTTTACTGTCCTCGCCACTGAGAACCCGATCGAATACGAAGGAACCTATCCGCTTCCGGAGGCGCAGTTGGACCGTTTCCTGCTCAAGATTCTTATCGGTTATCCGTCGCATGAAGACGAACTGGAGGTAGTCTCCCGCTGGGACGAGGGCTTCAATTCACGAAGACTGGACCGGGTCGAGATCGAATCCCTGAACGATCGGGAAGCGATTTCGAGATGCAGGGACGAAGTGCGGGCGATGACGACCGAGCCCGGTGTTCAGAATTACATCGTGGATATAGTCCAAAAAACGAGAAATCATCCGACGCTACTCTATGGTGCAAGCCCGCGGGCATCCGTGGCACTATTGCTTTGTTCGAAAGCGCTGGCCGCCCTTCGGGAACGCGATTTCGCAACACCCGATGATGTTAGGGATGTAGCGCTTCCGGTTTTGCGGCACAGGCTTTCACTTCGTGCCGAGGCCGAATTGGACGGAGCGACGGCAGACGCTGTAATCTCGGATATCCTTAAGACTCTGGAAGTTCCAAGGTAAACTCAACTCTTTCTGATTTGTAGTAATGCGAATCTCAAGGCGAAAATTTCTAATTGGTTTGGCAGCAGCCGGTGGGACGCTTGCGTTGAGCCGTCCGTCTCTTCCTTTTTTTGGTGAGCAAGATTTTGAGTTGCTGGTAATTGGAGATTCACTGATTGCGGGTCAGGGTCTTATCGAAAAAGATCGCAGCTACAACTTGTTCAAGGATTGGCTCGAGACAGAGTTCTTTAAGGGTAAGCGGAACGTAAACCTGATGAATCATTCTCATTCGGGTGCAAGCCTGTTTCTGGCGGAACGAGAGATCGAAGGGCTGAAAAAGGGTAACAGAGACCCCAAAAAGGCATACCACAAAGAAGTAAATTTTTCTTTTCCTTCTATCTCTGCGCAAGTCGAGATTGCTGCCGACGAGTACAAGGCAAAAGGGCTGGATGCCATTGATGTAGATATGGTCCTGATGTCCGGAAGTCTTACAGACATCACCTCCAAGAAGATTCTCGACGCCTTCGACCGGTATGGGCCGCTGCATAAACTGATCGAAAAACACTGTTATGAGGGAATGTTCAGGTTTCTTGAAACTGCTACTAATGTGTTTCCAAGTGCAGTATTTACAATAGTTAGCTACTTCCCAATGGTTTCTAAAAAGTCTTCCTCAGGTGAGATCTATAACGCGGTACTCGAGCTTTATGATTACCCGGGTTTTACGAAACCGATCCTGAATAACATCGTCACGAAGCAGTTTTTCAAGATCCTGCACAACCGTCTGAACAAGCGATCGCGTATTTTCTACGAAGAGTCGAGTGAGGCCATTAAAAAAGCAATAAAACGAATCAACGAAAAGAATGGAAGGCTTTCTGCGGTATTTGTAGAATCCCCGATTCCTGTCGACCGTTCCTTTGAAACAAAGGACAGCTTACTCTGGGGAATGGGTAAAAAAGGTCGCGCGGATGATGATATGTATGACATTCGTGTCGAAGAGTGCGGGAAGGCGTTCAAGGATATAGAAGACCTGGACTTACCTTATGGAAAACGGTTCTGCGAATTGTCCGGTATCGGACATCCGAATCCTGAGGGAGCTCGCTTGTATGCGGAAGCTATCGCAAACAAGATAAAAGAGCTGAGTCAAAAAGGTGTCTTCAGAGTGCCACAAACCTGATCGAGTTACCGTGAATCCATCCCTTTGTTCCGTGCTCGCATTCGATCTCATACCAGGGACTGTTTGACGCCCTGCGGCGTATGATATGAATTCGGTCACCCTTCGGAATCACATCCACTCTGTTTGAAGATTTTCTCGGCAATACACGAACTACGGCACGACGGGCGATTACCTCACCGTTCAGGCTTGCTTCACCTACTCGTCTCCCTTTTCCTTTATGACCCGGATCGGAAGCCCGTGGAGTCTTCGTTATCTCGGGTTTTGTTCGGGTCGGTTTCGGTCGTGGTTCCTGATTCACGCGAGAATTCACATAAAAGAAGCCGATTCCTAGCGCGACCAATACGATACCCGCACCTAAAACCAACCCGATCGTAAGTACAAAAAGATTCTTCAGGCAGCCTCGTTTGGGCTTTTCTTTTGTTGGGTCCGGCAACGCCGGATCGCTTCGTGAGTGTGGATTAACCGGGGGTTGCGCCGGCGTGCCGCTTGACTGTGGGGCGGGAGATGGCATTCGTATTACTGTCTGTTCTTCAGAGTCCTCAGGTTCAAAATCTGAAGGCAGGGCGAATCTGTCTACGACCAGCAATGCACCATCATTTGTGCAGAACTTTCGTTCTTCTTCAAACACTTTGTTGCATTGCGGACAGCGTTTCATCTGTTTTGACCATTGACCGACGGCGACCGATCATTCAATATTGCCCTTCGCCCTGTTCGGACGAGCCGTGCAGGTTTTTCTATTAAGCGGGGTATCGATCAATCATAATTGATCTTTACTGAATGAAGAAGATGAAGATAGCAGTCGCAATGAGCGGCGGGGTTGATTCCTCGGCCGCGGCAGCGCTCTTAAAAGAGCAGGGACATGAACTTGTCGGGTTCACGATGCAGTTGTGGAATCAGCGTCGGAACGTAAATGTTGACGAGGAAGGCGAACCTATGCCTTCACGTTGTTGTTCTCTTGACGATGTGTATGACGCACGCCGGGTCGCGGAATCACTGGGCTTCCCGTTTTACGTATTAAATCTCGAAAAAGATTTCGAGGATTCGGTCGTTAATCCGTTTATTGACAGTTATTTAAGCGGCGAGACGCCGATCCCGTGTGTTGCCTGTAACTCGCGCCTGAAATTCGAATCGCTGGACAAGATGGCGTTGAGCCTGGGGTGTGACAAAGTTGCGACCGGGCATTTTGCACGTGTTGAGTATGACGAAAAGGCTGATCGTTACAGGCTCTTTCGCGGCAAAAACCACTGGAAAGACCAGAGTTATTTTTTGTGGGAATTAAAGCAAGATCAGCTTTCCCGCACCTATTTTCCTTTGGGCGATATGCTCAAGTCCGAGGTTCGCGATCTCGCGCGCGGAGCAGATCTCTACACTGCGGAAAAGCCGGAATCGCAGGAAATCTGCTTTGTTCCGGATGGCAAGTATTCCGAGTTTATTGACCGGTACCTGGAAAGTGTCGGCCGCAAAGAAGACATTCCTGAAAAAGGCGAAATCGTTAATACGGAAGGCGATGTATTGAACGAGCATTCCGGTATCCATCGCTATACGATCGGGCAGCGGCGCGGTCTCGGAATCGCGCACGAAAAGCCGCTTTACGTAGTTCAAATCGAGCGTGCGAAGAACCGAATCATCGTTGGCGAGAAAGAAGAACTGGATTGTCCTTCGTTCACGGCCAAGGGTGTTAACTGGGTTGCATTCGATGAGCCTACTGAGCCGGTCAAAGCGTCTGTAAAGGTCAGGTATCGTCACGATCCCCAACCGGCGACGATCACGGCTTTGCCGGGTGAACGTGCCGAGATCGTATTCGACGAACCGCAGGCGGCAATCACTCCGGGCCAGGCTACTGTTTTCTATGACGGAGAAGAAGTTGTCGGCGGCGGGTGGATCGAGAAGCAGTCAGAATGAAGAAGAAAGAGCTTCGCAAAGAGTTCTTAGTGAAACGTAAGTCTTTGACAAACAACGACTTCCGTCGTTTCTCATTATCGATAACCCATCAGCTTTTGAAGCTTGCGAGAACTGCCAGTTCTGAAGTCATTCATTCTTATATCGCTATTGAGAAAAATAGAGAATACGATCCCCAGGCATTCTTAGAAGAACTAATTGGATCCCGTTCGGGTGTACAAACCGCCGTCCCAAAAGTGATCGAAGGTAACCGGGAATTGTCGCATTTCCTGGTTGACGATAATACCGAGTTTGAAACTTCCGAATGGGGAATAGTAGAGCCGGTAAATGGGAAGCAAATAGAGGAATCAAAGATCGATCTTATCGTTGTACCGCTCCTCTGTTTCGACATCCGAGGTCATAGGGTCGGTTATGGCGGCGGTTTCTATGATCGGTTCCTGGCTAAATGCAGACCGGATTGCCTGAAGGTCGGCGTGAGCTTTTTTGGGCCCATCGATGAGATCGAAGACGTTCATGAGGGTGATGTTAGGTTGGACTATTGCGTTACGCCTAAGAAGACATACTGTTTCATTG
>JABDKD010000204.1 GCA_013003215.1 Pyrinomonadaceae bacterium | reverse complement strand
GGGAGCGGTAGCGACCCGCAGGGAGATGGCTTACCGCAGAGGTCGCAAAGTACGCGGAGGTGTCGAATTGGGCGAGAGTGCAGACTTGGAACTCTTCTTGTTTGACGCGAAGTACGCAAGGGTCGCGAAGGACGCTACGAAGATTTTTGGTTCTTTTGGTGTCTCTGTGTTCTTTGCGACCTCGGCGGTTATGGAAACCGGATCTAGCGTACCGGAAGATTGTTATACCGCAGAGTGCACAGAGAGCGCGGAGGTTTTGAATCGGGCGAAGTTCAGTCTTGCTTCTTTTCTTCTTCGACGCGAAGCGCGCAGGGGCGCGAAGGACGCTATCCGTTACAGATTTCCGTAGAGTCAAAATTCTCTGCGATCTCTGTGTACTCTGCGGTGAAAAATAGAGGGTCTACAGTACGGGGAGCGGTAGCGACCCGCAGGGAGATGGTTTACCGCAGAGGTCGCAAAGTACGCGGAGGTGTCGAATTGGGCGAGAGTGCAGACTTGGAACTCTTCTTGTTTGACGCGAAGCGCGCAATGACCGCGAAGGACGCTACGAGGATTTTGGCACTTATCGTATCTCTGCGTTCTCTGTGTCCTCTGCGGTGAAACAATCCTGGCCTAGAAGAGAACCTGAAGGGAGTTAGCTTACCGGTGAGACCGCAGAGAACGCAGAGGCTCCTAAGGATGTGTTTTGACCTCCTAGTTTCCTCTGCGATCTCAGCGACTCTGCGGTGATAGCTACCGGACCTATCGTGTATACCTAAAGGTTCGCCATGGAGATTTTCGCCCTGCGGTGCCGGATGCGCTGATCGCCCAGACTCGCCAACGGCCGGGCTGGGCGCCCACAAAGTTAAATCGGTACTGAGAACTGGTGACTCGTACGTTTTTGTAGCCACCGATCCAACGGCCTCCCGAAAAGTACTCGATTTCTACCCTATAGGCAGTCGCTCCGGGAACCGGATTCCAGTTCAGCAACGTATTGCGCGGGAAGCGGTTGAACACCCGCCCATTTGCCGGAGATACTTGAACAGGCGCCCTCAGAACTGTCGGGGTGGTTCTATAATCAAACGTCCGCCAGCCTGATTTTCTTCCTGCCCGGTTATTCCGATCGATCGCCCAAACACGCCATCTGCCCGGTTGGTCTCCAACGTGGGTGTGAGTGTATTGCGATGCATTGACGCGCTTCTGCGTGTTTCCACCCCAGCTTCCCCCGCCTGAGCTATTTCTAAAATATGTTTCGATCTCAACACGGTAAGCTATTGCACCGCTCACAGGTCGCCAGTCCAATCTCACCCTGCGCGGGAAGTTGGTAAGTCTTTGACCATTACGGGGTGCGATCTGAACCGGAGCTCCCAGGACAGTTGCGACCGTGCTCTTCCGGAACCTGTATTTGTTGAAACTGTTACTTCGATTGTCGCCTGGCGGGTATGTCGTGAAGACATCTGCTTCCATTGTCGAACCGCCGGTCAATCTCACGATGACGAATCTCCCTATGCCGCTGCTGCTAAAACTAGCTGAGAGCGCAATCGTGTTATTGACTTCGTTTCTCGTGGGTCCGGACGCATATTTCGTTGCCGTGCGTCTTCCCCAATCGCAATCATTTGGAGTGCATTGTCCCCAGGCGCGAAGAAAGGCGTTATTTCCGTTTCTAGTAACCGCTATCTTTGTTACTCCGCGTGTCTGGCTGTTTGTATTCTGCCAGGTTCCAACAAAATTACTCAGCTGCGCACTTACGGATAAGCTGAACAGGCATATTACAAAAAATGTCGGCAATAGTATTCTCTTTGTCACAAAATTTTCTCCTTCAATGAATCTGTTTGCTATTTCGGATCCTGACGTTAACTTGCTTTCTCTTTAGAGCGGTAGTTACGATACGCTTTGCGATCACTACTCCTTGTCCAGGAATTCCTTACTTAAAAACGGTTGTTCGGCTATCGAAATGTAACAGGCTTCACTTGCAATCCCAAAGACGCCGAGGAGTCTAAAGATCCGGTCACGGTCTGCCGGAAGCGTTTCTGGGCCAGTGATTTCAAGCCCAGTGTGTCTCGCGCTTCTGAGCAAGTAAATCAAATGTGATAGCATTCGCCGGTATGGATCGCTATAAACACCTATATTTCTGGATGATCATACCGCTGATCGTTGGCCAGGTAGGTATTTTCTCTTATTATTGGCCGAAGGTTACCTCCGTTTATTGGGAGATCCATGTTCACTACTGGCTTGTTACAACCTGGTACCTGCTAATCGTCCTTCAACCCTATCTTGCTGTTAAAGGCAACCTCGCGAAGCATCGAACAATTGGCATTTTTGGAATACTGCTAGCAGGAGGTGTGATTTTTTCCGGGATAACAATCCTGGATATTCCGCTTAAACTCGTTTCAAAGCTAGATCCCCTGAAAGCAGGGCCGCCCGCCGCCTTCTACTACGGGACACTTGTTGTGGAGCTTGTTTTGATGTTGGCTTTCGCGTACGCAGTCGCGAAGAGCATTATTCACAGGAAGCAGCTTCACGAACACGCATGGTGGCTGATTTGCAGCGCATTTTATATGATGCCGCCTGCACTTGGTCGAGGAATGATTACCTTTTGGAGAAATGTGCTTCCCGCAGATGGCTTCTCTCCGCTTTTTCCTCTGGTTTCCACAGAACTTATTTACCTTCCGCTTCTGCTCTTTTTCGCTTATAAGTTCAAGCAGCTTCGACATCAGGCGACGATCATTGGCATCTTACTCGTGCTTGTACGCACTTTGCGATTCCCGATCGGCTCTTCAGAGACAATACAGGGTATTTTGGAAGCTGCTATTAAATATCAATGATCTCGACGCGACTCAAAAACGCTGCGAATTCATCTGCATCATTTTTACGGGTATGCCGCAACTTACGAATGCCGGCATTCCACGCTATCATTAGCGCCGATCTTAGGGTTCAATTTCGCGGTCTGTAAACTCAACGGTTCGCAGCTCGAAGT
This sequence comes from Pyrinomonadaceae bacterium, assembly GCA_013003215.1. Lineage (GTDB taxonomy): Bacteria > Acidobacteriota > Blastocatellia > Pyrinomonadales > Pyrinomonadaceae > Aridibacter. The sequence goes on along the minus strand of JABDKD010000204.1, from coordinate 2,520 downwards.
TAAAACCGCTCCGTTTTTAACAGGATTATCTGACGATACCAAATTGACCCTTTCCAACTCCCCGCCACGATCATTGTTTTTTACCTTCGAACCCAAAGTTGATTCCCTTCCAAACCAACGTCTTAACAGTATTGGAATCATCGCGGGTGAAACACACCTGCCCAAAAAATGAGAGGTCGAAAAAGCAGTCTTTCTCCGACGGATAAATCGTTATGGTTCCTGAACGCAGGACACCGTCTTTAAGGACGATCACGATCGGGCTGCCACTGGTCCGTTTGTAAGTACCCTCGAATTCAGCTAGTTCCTTCTCTGAGAGTTTGATGGTATTCGGCAGCTGAAAAGACTTGAATGTGAGTTCCTTTCCGGTTAGGACCTCCGTGACACCTTGCGAAATAATATCGAAGGCGCCGGACGCAAGATTCGAAAGGATGACATACCCGTAACGTTTTTCTTTATCAATCTCAAGGTATGCCCGGTGACCATTGGTTCTCCCGCTAAAACCAAATGCGTCGTTCTTAGACAACCTTAACCTGACAGCTTTACCATACCGTCCGTCCAAAAGAGCCTCGCCGAACTTGTGCACGTCACGGGCGGTGCTGAATACAGAACCGGCACCAATCAGAAACGAGTAGTCCATTAGGCGTGCGTTTATATAACCCTCCGGGCGAAGCAGGTAATCCTGTGCCCGACGTTCCATTATCTTTTCACCCTCAAAATCCAACGAATCTCTCATTCGGGCCGGATCAAATACAAATTCTTCGAGGAGTGCGGAAAAGGACTTTCCTGAGGCGATTTCAAGAATACGGGCAAGAAGGGAATATCCTGCGGAGCTATAAAGGGATTCTGTGCCGGGTTCGAACTCCAACTTTGCCTCTGCAATATTTTCAACCATTTCAACCGAAGTGTAAGGCATGGACTCCTTTTCTCTCGGCATGACGCGGTGAGGAATTCCTGAGCGATGGGAGGCCAGCATTTCGACAGTGATCTTGTCACCGTTTGGAAAACCGGGGACGTATTTATCAACCGTCTCAGCAAGGCCTATCTTCTTTTCCTCTATCAAACGGTAAAGAACAACCATGGTCATCGGTTTTGTGATCGAGGCGATACCGATCCGGGTGTCGGGTTGATTCGGTATCCTATAATCAGCATTCGCAAAGCCATACGCTTTTTCGTAGATGACCTTTCCGTTTTCTGTGGCAAAAACAACTCCCGAGAAATATCCCTTTTCGACAAAAGGTTTTATCAGATCATCAATCTGAGTTGCTTTTGAAGTTTGCGCAAAAACCGACTGAGAGAAATTAAACAGGATTATTAGAAAGAGAACAGGTACTAAGCGTAATTTGTTCATATATCGGTATCTCCCTCCCGGAAGTATAAATAGCTTTTTCTTCTTTTGGGGATTTTACCTTAGGAACTCGATACTCAACAGAATGCCGCAGATGTTCTGAAGTGCAAAGGGACGAACAAAATCTAGCCTTCGCAACATATGTTCAAGGTACAAAGGCGCAAAGTCTTCTGTGCTATCGGGTAACGAGGGCGTACGCGTACAGTTGCGGTCAAGGCTGCAGGTCCGGCTTATATGTAAGAATAAATTCCATGAACTTAGATGTTTCAATCATGTCTTTACCCTCGAACCTGATGCTGTGTGCGTCTGTGCGTTCGACGATCGACAGATAGCTCAAAACTTCAGAGGGAAGATAATTCTTGAATCGTATATCCAGTTGAACTGGTGTCTTTGGCTTGTATGGCTTGAAGTCATCTATACGGCCAATCGCCTTTTTGACCTTTTGACGTATCAAAGCATAAGCCGCTTCCGGCATCATTGTCTTGGCTGAATGAAATCCGTAGTTCCATTTCACGACCGCGCCCTCAACATCACCTACGACATCAGAAACTTCTTTTACCGCAGCATCGTCACCCGAGACCATGATTATCGGCACGTCAAATTGTCCGGCGATCGCCGCATTAAAGCTGCCTTCCGACATCGAGACGTTGTTCAGACGAACGTCAGCAAGGGTCGCGCTCGACATCGTGTGTGCACGTATGCCTTTTGTATTGGTCGTGCTTGAGTGGTAACCGAGAAAGATCGCGCCATCAAATGTCTCATCAATCCCTTGCATCATCATTAGTGGCCGCGGCCAGGAACGCACGACCATAATGTCTTTTGGGAGTTTCTCTATCAGCAGATTTTGCCCGTTTCCATGCGAATCGCTGACGACGATCTCCGTCGCTCCGGCCTCAACCGCGGCTTCGATCGCGGCGTTTACCTCTTGCGTCATGAACTCCCGGAAACGTTGATACTCAAAACCTGACGGTCCCAGCTGCTCTGCGGTAACCGCGCCGACAACCCCTTCCATATCTGCCGAAATGTAGATCTTCATGTTCTTGTCCTGTGCCCCGACTGTTAAGGAGGCGACCAATAAAAAAAGCGCCAGAAATCCTAATCTCATTATTGTTTACTCCTAGCTCAACTGGCTGTCGATAGACTTTGTTATTTCCGCTTCAACGTCACCTGTATGC
>JABDKD010000162.1 GCA_013003215.1 Pyrinomonadaceae bacterium | reverse complement strand
CCTCCACGAGAACCGTGAGAAGCTGTTTTTTGTCATTGTTGCGTGACATTTTAAAGGGGCTTACTTGGCAAGCGTTTCGAGAATATCGACGATTCTTCGTGAGGCTTTTCCATCCCCAAATGGGTTCTGGACTTTTCCGACCGATTTAACCCAGGAATCGGCAAGATAGTTGTGATCGAGCATCGCGGCGAGAACACCCGGTTTTCCTCCAACCAGTTTCGCAACGCCGCATTGGACGGCCTCCGGGCGCTCGGTGTTTTCCCTTAGAATCAAAACGGGCTTTCCAAGCGTCGGGGCTTCTTCCTGTATTCCCCCGGAATCCGAGAGAATCAACCAAGAATTCTCCATCAATGCTATGAAGTCAATATAGTCGAGAGGGTTGATCAGAAAAATCCTTTCCAAGCCACCGAGGATATCGTTTGCAGCGGAAAGAACGTAGGGATTCGGATGGACTGGAAAAACAAGACACGTGTCTTTTCTCGCTTTGACAAAATCCCTGATCACCTCGAGATTCTCACGCATTGCTTTCCTAAAGCTCTCCCGACGATGGGTTGTGAGTAAAAGCCTTTTTTTCCCGGCTGTTTTATCCAATAGATTTTGCAGGGGTGAGCTTGGTTCCCGTTTTCCGCGAATCGAGTTTAGAGCATCCACAATAGTGTTTCCCGTCACAAAGATTTCCTTTTCGGAGACCATTTCACGCAACAGATTCTGTCTGTTTTGCGTCGTAGGTGCGAAATGAAATGTTGCGAGCTTCGAAGTTAGCCGCCTGTTCATCTCTTCCGGGAACGGACTTCGCAAGTTTCCGGTGCGGAGACCGGCTTCAATATGAGCAACGGGAATATCCCGGTTGAATCCGGCTATCGCACCTGAAAGCGTGGTTGAAGTATCACCCTGAACCATTATTAATTGTGGAGATTCTTTGTCGAGGAGAGTGTCCAGCTCCGAAATCGTCTTTGCAAGGATTTGATTGAGAGTTTGGTTTGCGGTCATAACCCGCAGGTCGTAATCTAAACTCAGACCGAAAATATCAACGAATGGAAGCAAAAGATCCCGATGCTGGCTCGATGAAACGATAACAGTTTCAAACAACTCCCGCCTATTGATTTCCTGAATTACAGGTGCGCACTTGATCGCTTCGGGCCGGGTCCCGAACAAGACGAGGATCTTAGCCCGCTTCTGCTTATCAGAATCGGAATTTTCGTTAGATTTTTCGGCCATTAATTCTACTTTTTTAGTAACCAAAAGGACTCGTCAGGAGGAACTCATAGCTATTACAAACTACGTCAATAAAGCGATGCGGCTTTTCGCAAAACTGCTGATTACAATCAGCCTCGTCGCGCCTCTGACAGGTCAGATCACTGACGGATCAGTCTTTGAGGGCAGGGTCGTCGACAGCAATGGATTTGTGGTAGTCGGTGCCGATGTAGAACTGCGCGGCCCGAACACAAACTCAGCGTGCAAAACCGGCAACCGGGGAATTTTCAAATGTACAACAGGAACGACTAAAAGTCTTGAAATTACCGTACGAGCGAACGGTTTTTCAATATTACGCCAAACCATTGCAAACATTCAAGAAAATAACGCTCTTATTGAGTTCCGATTAGAGGTCGCGGAAGTAGGAGCCGAGGTTGTCGTTTCTACCCTAAAGGCAAAAACTTCCACCTCTGAAACACCGGCGAGTATCCACACTACAAATCGCGAAGACGTCATCACCACCGCGGCAAATAGCACTGACGGTGTACTAAGGCGAGGCGTGGGATTCGGGCTGTTCCGCAGAAACGGCAGCCGAAGTGCGAATCCAACCACTCAGGGGGTTTCGCTGCGCGGCGTGAATGCCAGTGGGGCAAGCCGTTCCTCGGTACTCTATGACGGTTTGGCATTAAACGACCCGTTCGGCGGATGGATCACATGGGGGCGTGTCCCAAGACTGTCCATAGAAAGAATCGAGGTGCTTCGCGGCGGATCTTCCTCCCATTTTGGAAGCGGTGCGCTTGGAGGAACCGCGTTGATTACCCCCAGGGAGCCTGAAGAGCCGATCGATGTCGCCGTTGAGTTTTCGCTCGGAAGTATGAAGACATATGAGGGATCTTTTTTTGCAGGAGCCGCTGTGAATGGTTGGTCAGGAAGTTTCTCTGCATCTTCTTTCCAGACCCGCGGTTTTCGAATAGTAACCGAGGCTGACCGCGGCCCGGTCGATGACTTCGCGAACTCCAGGGATTCCGTGCTCACCTTGAGACTTTCAAGGGATCTTGGAGCCGATTCACGGATTTTCGGACACACCACTTTTTTTGGAGAAGCCCGCAACAACGGGACCCCGGTACAAAAGAACGGAACCTATTTTCGCGAGTTTTCATTGGGCCTGGACATGAGCATCGGTACTTTTGATCGCAAGCTTTCGAACACGCGGGTGGTCACCCGTTTTTGGGGAAGCTCTCAGGTATTCGACCAGAAGTTTTCCGCAGTGTCGTCAGACCGCAGTTCGGAGTTTCTTGTACGGCTCCAGCGCGTCCCTGCTCAAAGGACCGGAGTCTCGTCGCAGCTTTCCACACTGTTTCGGGGTAACAGCATTGCTTCAGGATTCGAGCTGGTCGAGGTCCGGGGCTCAAGTAACGAGATCGGGTTCTTCGGAGGGAGGGCTACATCAGCAATTGGATCCGGTGGCAGGGATCGCAGGACGAGTCTGTATTTTTCCGACTTTTTTCGTGTTGACCGCAGGGTCAACATTAGCGGTTCGTTGAGGTACGACCGTTGGAACAATTCCAGAGGACTCTCGACCTCAAGAAGACTGTCTACAAACATCGCAACAATAACCGTATTTCCGGACCGAACGGATGATGCAATAAGTCCACACGGGGCGGTTCTACTTGGGATTACCGATGAGTTCTCGGTTTATGGGTCTGCTGGAAGGAGTTTCCGCGCTCCTACACTAAACGAACTCTATCGAGGTTTTCGCGTGGGAAATATTATTACGGATCCGAATGCGTTCCTTGTTGCCGAATCTGCAACAAACCTGGAATTCGGGGGCCGATATGTTTCCGGTTCGAAGTCGTTTCAGGCTGCCTTTTTCAGAACAACCGTTTCGGACGCGGTATCCAATGTGACATTTGATCCCGGTCCGCCCTTAATTTTGCGAAGACGTGAGAACGCCGGCGAGATCCGCTCGCAAGGGCTCGAAACCGAAACCGAGTTCCTTATCGGGCCGGCTCGAATTCGTGCGGGCTACCTGTTCACAAGCGCAAGGGTCGTACGTTTCAGCGCCAATTCACAACTGGAGGGATTACGCATTCCGCAGGTGCCCTTTCACCAGTTCACATTTAGTTCAGACCTAACGCCGGGAACAAACTGGCTCATTTCACTGCATGCCAGGGCATCGGGGTCTCAATTCGACGACGATCTCAACAACCGGAAACTCGAATCCTATTTTCAAGCTGATATTTATGTCTCCAAAAAGTTTGGTGAAAATGCCCGGGTATTTGCCGCGATTGAGAATTTGTTCAACAACCGTTACTCGACGAGATTAACTCCGGTTCGTACAACGGGAGCTCCTTTTTCGTTTCGCGCGGGTATCGGTTGGAATTAAAAAAGGCAGCCTCAAAGGCTGCCTTTCAATCATTGATATTTGAGTCATTACTCAGGCTGTCCGGAACACCCCTCTGCATACAGCGCAGGCTGCTTTGTGCTGATAATCGGGTATTTTTCAGCCTCTGCGTTCTTCTCGATCCAATGCTCATATTCCGGGGGGTATGACATATCCGAGAATATCGCTTCCACCGGACACTCGGGCAAACACGCATCGCAATCGATGCAGACATCCGGATTTATTAACAACAAATTTGGGCCTTCGTGAAACGCTTCAACCGGGCACACTGCCGCGCAATCGGTGTATTTACATTCGACGCACGGATCCGTAACAATATAAGTCATCTAAAAAACTGCTCTCCTCTTCTATCTCAAACTAAGTCTTTGAACGTAATACGGTTAGAATAGCTTGTCAATAGAGGTTAGACAAGTGTTAGAATGCGTCATAAGCGTATAAAAAAACAAAGGAAAACGACTCATTTATGCAGATGCAGAAATTCAAATCGGACGAACTTGCGCTCGATTTCTTAAGAGTGGCGGAAGCCGCTGCAATCGAATCTGCCCGAACGATGGGCAAGGGAGACAAAGAATACTCCGACCACGTTGCCGTAGAGGCAATGCGGAAAGTTATGGACTCCGTCCCGATGCGCGGCAGGATTGTGATCGGTGAAGGGGAACGCGATGAAGCTCCAATGCTTTTCATCGGTGAGGAACTTGGCGGCCGGGATTACGACGAGAGTGTTCGGGACACATTCCCGGAGATCGACATAGCCGTAGACCCCCTCGAAGGCACAAACCTCTGCGCGCTAGGCGCAGCAAACGCGATAGCGGTTTTAGCTGCGGCTGAGCGCGGTGGCCTTCTCAACGCACCCGATATTTACATGGACAAGATTGTCGTCGGCCCATCTTGTAAAGGATCCGTTGACATCGACGCGCCACCGGGAGAGAACCTGAAGGCGATTGCAAAATCCTTACGTCGAGATGTTGATGACCTGACCGTAATAGTCCTTGACCGCCCGCGGCATTCGGATTTGATCCGGTCGGTCCGTGAGGCGGGTTCGAGAGTCCGGCTCATTTCCGACGGTGATCTTTCGGCGGGAATTTCGGCGGCAGTGGCAGGAACCAATATCCATGCGCTCATGGGTATAGGCGGGGCGCCCGAAGGCGTTCTCACGGCGGCCGCAATGAAATGTCTGAACGGCGAGATCCAGGCCAAACTTGTCTATGACCCCGAAAGGCTTGGAGTTGACCGTGACAAGGTACCACCGAAAGAGGAAGTGATGGAACGGCTTAAGTCTATGGGAATAACTGATCCCGAGAAAATATATAGTACCGATGACCTTGCACCGGGCAAACGCATTATTTTTGCAGCTTCAGGAGTCACGGACGGTGCATTGCTAAAGGGCGTTCGATTTTTTGGTGAAGGAAATCGAACTAACTCTGTGGTGATGACAACTGACTCGCGAAACATCCGGTTTGTGGACACGGTCCATGTTGGAGGAGGACCGAACGCAGTAATTAGGTTTTAGGTAAACACGAATTCAAAAGTGCTTGCCGATTTGTCTTGGGTCTTAATGTTTTGGAGATAGTATGGGTAACACGACTACTAATGGAAATTCCCCCGCGCCTGTTGGTCCCGCTGATGGCGGAAAACTCATTGTGTTGACGGCTCCGCTTACAGAAGCGATTGACCATGCAGGCTATTTTATTCAGATGGCGATGGCGTCACTACCGATCTGGCTAGAGAGTATTCTCAATCGAAAGTATCCGGATTGGAGAAACGTCGAACATAATGAGGACGGGTCGGCGAAGTACATGCCGGCCGGTGTACGGTTGCTGGAAGAGTCACTTTTTCGGAAATTTGACCAAGACGACATCGTCTCATGTTTCCCGGAAGACCTTCATAAATTCGTTGGACCTAACACCAGGGTTGTCGCGGTTTCGACTCACAATCCTCTTGGCGTCACCTTCGCGGCCGGTGTCTATACGTCAATTTTTGGTTCCTCAAAGATGCCTATCAATTCGCACTACTCGCGCGAGTTGTTCAGTCAGATAAAAGAAAACAAGTATCGCGACAACTTCAAAGTGATTGTCGGTGGTTCGGGTGGTTGGCAGATCATACAAACCGATATGTATGAGGAGTTGGGAATTGACTGCGTCGTTGAGGGGAGAAGCGAGTCTAACGACACACTAGAGCTTTTTGACAAGGCGATCGCGGGAGAAGACCTCCCGAAAGAAGTAGAGGTTAAACACCCGACCGATCCGGAAACGATCATGTTTCCCGACAAACGAACTACATTTGGCGTGGTCGAGATGACGACCGGCTGCGGTCGGCGTTGCAAGTTCTGCGTTCCGGACCTCAATCCCCAGATCGATCTACCGAAGGACAAGATCATGAAGGCCGTCAGGGCCAATGTCCGTGAAGGCAATAATCAGATCTCATTGGCTACGGAAGACATGTTTATCTGGGGTCAGGTTCACACTGATACACCGTTTTATTTTCCGAATCGCGAGGCACTTGTCGACCTGTATTCCGATGTTGTTAATACGCCCGGCGTCGAGCAGCATGTGCTTAGTCACTCGACAATCGCACCCGCTGTGGTCGACCCTGAATTGATCAAGCAGCTATCGGATATCCTGCTTCCGAAGAGTCCGATCCACTTTCCCTATCTGAGTTCTCACCCGGAAAAGAAAGCGCTTGCACCATTGATCGGGTTAGAGACCGGATCAATTTCGATGGCCAAGAAAATCATGCCGGGTAAAGGTGTTCCTTTTAAGACGGAAGACTGGCCAAGTGTTGTATTGGAAGGGCTTAGAGTCCTGAATGAAAACAATTGGTTCCCGGCCATGACTCTGATCGTCGGAAATCCGGATGAGACGGATGAAGATGTAGAGGCAACGATTGACCTCGTCTATGAAATGGAAAGGCGTGGATTGTTCGCGTTCCTGATACCGTCAATCTTTACTCCTCTACACGACACGCGGATGGAGATGGAGAAGGGAGTTACGAAGACGAAGCAGCTTTCAGAACTTCAATGGCAGCTCATGATGAAGTGCTGGAAGATGAATTTGCGGCCCGGCCAGTATAGCTGGTGGGGACCAACAGCCTGGCGGCTTGGGTCTCTCGGAATGTGGGCGTACAAGCTGAGGAGGCTGAACGGCCCAAACTTCACCTACCCGCTATTGATGTTCTCCGGTGCGCTTTCCGAAAAGCGGCTTGCTAAGATGGGCAAGATCTATCCGGGCAAACCGATTGAGACAAAGACCCGGAAAGAGTTGCTGGCGACGATCAGGCCCAAGCAGATGCAGTTTATTCGTGAAGACTGCGGAGATCTGCCGGATGAGTATTTTGAAGCAAAGTCCGCGGCCGCGGCCAACGCTTAGCCGATGGGTTCTAACAACGAGAAATATAGAAATTCTGAGGTGAGAGAGTCTGCTCGAAGGCTCTCTCATAAATTTTGGCTTTTGTTAGTGGTTTTGGTAACCGTCTGGTCCGTGCTGATTATCGTTCCTCCGATCGCAGCAGCTAACGAAGCATCTGGAACCGCTTCCGGACTTTACTCGTTCTTTGGATACATCTGTCACCAGCTCCCGGACCGTTCGTTCTTTATGTTGGGTCACAAGTTCGGCGTTTGCTCCCGATGTTCCGGAGTCTATTTCGGACTTGTTCTCGGCGCACTAGCGTATCCGATATTCCGCAGCATCAGCGATGTCCGACCGCTACCGATTTTCTGGCTGATACTCTCGATGATCCCGATCACCATTGATTGGTCCCTAACCATGCTCGGAATCTGGGAAAACACCTATTTTACAAGATTTACCACCGGTCTCGTTCTTGGTACAGCGTGCTCGGTTTATGTGATTCCGGCTTTGAGTGAGCTTTCACATATGTTGAGTCTCAGAAACACACCCCCGATAGAAGGAACTTAGATGCAGCCTATGTCGTATAAAATCGTTGTAACGCGTTATAACGCAATGCCTTGTGGCCTGCCTACAGGAAGCTGGCAACTTTGTCGACTATTTCGCGCTCCAAATTGATTGACTAATCCTCAGAACAGTAGGAAAATTATAGGGTTGTTATATGAAATTAAGTAAGGAATCAGCGGTTGAGCACGCAAAGACCGATCTCGCGGGAAGATTATCAAAAACCGCAGATGAGATTTCAATAAAGTCTGTGAAAGACGAAGAGTTTCGCGATATGAGCCTGGGCGCGACAGCGACCGGCGAAGTTGCCGCGCAAATGATTTCATACGGTTGGCGAATCGTTTTGGCAGCAGACGGAAAAGAATACGAATACAGGGGTGACAAGTATCAGTTGAGGCTCGTTGGTTTCAATGGTCAGAATCACCTCGTAATAGGTTAGATAGCGGTACATTTTGCCGGAGGTTTGAGCAAATGAACAAAAGGAATTTTTGGAAACATTTCGGAATCGCAGTTGCCCTCGTGAGTTTTGCGGGGATCGCCGGAACGATAATCAGGAATCAAGGCACTAACGAATACGAAACCGATAAAGAGATTCGGAAGCCGGTTTCAGCAGTTCGGGAGGCGAAACAGAACGAGCCTGAGGTTCTGGTTAAATTCAAACCCGGCATCGAATTGTCTGAGATTAAGAGAATCATCAACAGGAATAATGACCGTATCGAAGATGAGATTGAAAACGTAAAGAATCTGATCTCTATCGATGACTTGGACAACGTTAACGCAAAAGATGTTGCCAAACAGTATCGACAGATGAGTGATCTCGTTGTCTACGCTGAACCCAATTTTAAGATAGAGCTAGACCCCGTCGGAGATATTTCACCCGTTACCGCCCGTGCAGAGAATCCCCTGACTCCGAATGACCCGATGTTTGGAGAGCAATGGGCACTGAACAACAGCGGCCAGGACGGAGGAAAGGCGAAAGCTGACATCGGCGCACTAAAAGCGTGGCTGAAGACTCAAGGCAGCGAAGACATTGTCGTAGCTGTGTTGGATACCGGCGTTGATTTCGCGCATACCGATCTTTCAGAAAACATCTGGTTCCGCCCGGATAACATTCCTGCATACGTCGATGACGAGATCGGAATGATTGACGACAAAAATGGATTCAACGCAGATGCCAACGATGGAAACCCGATGGATGACAACGGGCACGGAACCCATTGTGCCGGCATTATTGGCGCCGAAGGCAATAACAACCTGGGAATCACCGGTGTCAACTGGAAGGTCGAAATCATGCCGCTCAAGTTCCTTGGCAGCGGTGGATTTGGTTCGACAAAGAATGCGATTGAGGCGATTAACTACGCAATTGACCGTAAGAAGGCGGGTGTAAATGTTCGGGTGATTAACGCTAGCTGGGGTTCGACCCTTTATTCGAAAGCCCTTGAGGATGCTATCCGGGCAGCCGGCGAACAGGGAATCTTGTTTGTCGCGGCTGCGGGTAACAACAGCACGGACAACGACCGGAGACCTCATTATCCTTCCAATTATGATCTTCCGAATGTAATCAGTGTTGCCGCACTCGACCGTAACGACCAATTGGCTTCTTTTTCAAACTACGGTGCAAAAACGGTACATATTGCAGCGCCAGGTAAGGAAATCGTGTCAACATGGCTTAACAACCAGTTCCGAGAGGCTTCCGGTACGTCTATGGCAACGCCCCAAGTCGCGGGAGTCGCTGCATTGATCATAGCCGGGAATCCTGAGATAGACGTTGAAGGGCTTAGAACAAAGCTTCTTGCCTCCGTCGATCAGCTCGATTCACTGAATGGCAAGGTTGAGAACGGCGGACGCATGAATGCCGCGAAAGCTCTCGAATAGTTCCAGTTAAAAACTTTGATATTACGCGGCGGATCCTGCAAGATTCGCCGCGTTTTTGCGTTCAGATCTATAAACGATATGCGTAATGCACTCTACGTATGCCGTAGCTCTCTAACTCCCAATCTTCGAACTGATATCCTGTAACATGTTGATACTATGACTCTTACAGCCTTCGTGCCGGTTGTGGCATGTCTATTGCACTATACCCTCCCGGAAGCGGCGAATGCCGAATAAAAATGCCGCCAAGATTTACATGAAAGGAGAAACTTATATGGGTCGCTTTAACAAGCTAATAACATTTTTCGCGTTTTCGGCGATGATGCTGGGGCTGGCCGTTGTCGCGTCCGCGCAATATCGCGACCGCGGCAGGTATGGAAACGGTAATGGCGGGTATTATGGAAACCGCAATATCTCTTCGACCGTAAAGAGCCTTCGCAACAGCGCAAGACGCTTTGAAGACACTTTGGACCGCGAACTGGATCGAAGCCGTTTAGACGGATCCCAGCGGGAAGACTATCTGAATAATCTTGCCAAAAAGTTTAAGAATGCAGCGGAAGACCTCGACGATGAATACGAAGGCTATAGAAGCCAGCGCAGCGCATCTGACGAAGCCAGGCGCGTTCTCAACACTGCTGCTCAACTCGACAACGCATTGAGATCTTCGCGAATCGGACGCAGGAACTACACTCTCCGAAACTCCTGGACCTCTATCGAGAACCAGCTTCGCGTTATCGCGAGGGAGTTCAACTATCGATACAACGGAACCTATGGCCAAAATGGCGGACGCAATGACCGCTATAACCGTAATGACCGTAGGAACGATCGCTGGGGACGGAACGATCGGAGAAACGATCGATGGGGCCGCAATGACCGTAACAATCGAAACCGCAATACCAGATATGGGAATATCAGCCAAACGGTTTCGAACCTGAAGTACAAAGCAAAGTCTTTCGAAGACAGGCTTGATCAGGACAGGTATGACAACAACTACGGCTCCAATCTCGAAGGACTTTCCGACCGGTTTAAGAACGCTGTGGATGATCTCTACGACGATCTGAACGACAGGGACGGAGGCTATGACGAGGCGCGCAAGGTGCTCAACATCGGCTCACAGCTGGATAGAGAGATCTCCAGAACACGGGTCGGCAGAGGCGTCAAGAACGATTGGAGAAGCATCGAACGGGATCTACAGACGATCGCGAGAGCTTATAACCTTAGCTATAACGGCAACAACCGCCGGGGCATAGGACTCGGCGACATTTTCCGGAACTTCCCTTTCTAGGGTTGTAAACGGACATTACGCGGCGATTAATCCAGCCCTTCTAAAGCCGCGTACTGACAAAAGTGCCCGTTGGTCCACAGCGGGCACTTTTTACGTTCCAAGTTCAGAGTTCAGAGTTCAGAGTTCAGAGTTCAGAGTTCGGAGTTCAGAGTTCGGAGTTCAGAGTTCAGAGTTCAGAGTTCAGAAATATTGTCCATTTTCCATTGTCCATTGTCCATTTCATCATTCTCCATTTAACATATAGCGATGAGCGGAAAGCTTTATCTCGTATCCACTCCGATAGGGAACCTTTCGGACATATCGCAGCGTGCTATAGAAGTTTTAGACATGGTCGATCTCGTAGCCTGTGAAGACACTCGTCATACCGGTAAACTGCTTAAGTATCTAGGTTTACGGAAACAACTCATCAGCTACCACGAACACAATGAGGGTGTGAAACTACCGCATTTGATCGAGAAGTTGAAGGATGGCAGTTCGATCGCGTTGGTCAGCGATGCCGGCACACCAACCATTTCTGACCCCGGTTTCGGACTCGTATCATCGTCCAGAGAAAGGGGTATCGAGGTTACTGTTGTTCCCGGACCTACGGCTCTGATTTCCGCTCTGGTTCTTTCCGGTTTTCCGACCGACGCGTTCTACTTCGGAGGTTTTCTTCCCTCGAAAAAGGGCCCAAGAAGGAAGACGCTTCAACAAGTTGCAGATATTAAAGCGACCCTAGTCTTTTACGAGTCGCCGAGGAGAATCGGAAAGTCGCTGCGAGATTGTTCGGAAGTACTTGGGAACCGAAGCGCAGCAGTCGTGAGAGAGATAACAAAACTACATGAAGAGGTAATTGGAGGAAACCTGACAGACCTGGCGGAACGATTGGAAGGCGAATCGGTCAAGGGCGAGATCGTACTGGTTATCGACCGGGTAAGAAAAACGCCGTCTTTTAACGAAAAAGAAAAGGAGGAAGCAGTGCTTCGATGCTATGACAGGTTCATCGATTCCGGCATGAGTCCAAAAGAAGCGGTGAAAAAGGCCGCTCGCGAAGTCGGAATGCCAAAATCGGATGCCTATAGACTGGTGGAAAAACGGAAAAACAATCGCTAATCTTCAGACCTAAGCAATGTACAAGCTTATCGCATTTGCTCTCATTATCGTCGTACCGATTGTCAGCATATTTGTCGGTATCTTCTTTCTAGAACGGATAATCATTTTCAATACACACATTTTCCTGAACATTTTAGGAAAGATGGCTCTCCACACAGAGCTTTCGAGGCTCCCAGGAAATCAAGGAATGATGTCGACTTAATCCCTGGCCTCTTTTTACACTCTGGATCGTGCAAGAATGCTTCGTTACTATCTAGTAAGAACCCCGTTCTGGGTCAAACAGAATCCTAAAATGCCTCGTTACTTGATGCTATTTCGAATCTGCTTTGTGATTCCGTTTATCATAGTCCCAGCAACAATTCTCTACTCGCACTATTTCGGATAAAGAAAAGCCGTCGCCGAACGGCGACGGCTCAAAGCTTCAAATTACCTTAGCTTAGTTCCTGCGCTTCAACTCGGGCGGAAGCTCCTTGTCAACCGCCGGACGCTCATCCAGGGCAGTAAGCTCCCAGGTCGTCAAAAAGATGGTCCGAACAATTTTCTCCATCTTGTTGAAGTCGATCTTGTGCACTTCGTCACCGGGTTGATGGTAGTCCTCATGAACGCCCGTAAACCAGAACACAACCGGAATCCCATTCACGGCATAGTTGAAGTGATCCGAACGGAAAAAGAACCTGTTGGTGTCTTTTGGATCGTCATACTTATAGTTGTATTTCAATCCGGCATAACCCGTATTTGTCTCCTTCGTAACCGCACCGAGCGTCGAACTCATCATTTCAGAACCGATAACATAGACCTCATTCGGGCCGCTAAGGTCCTTGTTCTTCGGATTCGTATCGCCCTTCTTCTTACTTCGCCCGATCATATCGATATTGAGCTGAGCAACAACTTTATTGATATCGACAGTCGGATACTTATTGAAATAAGCGCTGCCCCAGAGGCCTTTCTCCTCTCCGGCATGCCAAACCAGCAGTACTGATCTCCTTGGTCTTTCGGGTGCATCTTTGAGCGCTTCGGCTATCGCAAGGACTCCAACTGTTCCCGATCCATCGTCATCCGCACCATTCCAGATCTTGTCGTCGCCCGGAGCATTCTGATTGGTTCCAACGTGATCGTAATGCGCACCTACGGCAACCATCTCGTCTTTGAGTACGGGATCACTGCCTTCCCAAAGTGCAACTACATTGTATGTTGGCACTCGATCCACCTGCTTATCTATTGAAAACGCGGCACTCTTTTCAGGGTCAAACGATTTACCGGATTTGTAGTCGCCTGATGATCCTTCAAACATCGCGCTGGCCACTTTTGACGAGACCAGAAGTGTCGGCAAACCGGGTCCGCTGTCTCCGCCGTCGTTGCCAAGCCCTTCGATTGAAGCACCTCCACGAGTAAAGAACCGTTTGATATTGGCCCATCTGCCTTCGATCGCAGGGCTCATTATTACGATGATTCCCTTGGCGCCCATCTTCTTCGCATAGGTTGCCGGATCAGCCCAGTCAACACCCTTCTCACCGGCCACATCTTCATCGGTTACCCCATCGGGTCGAGGAGGTGAAATTCCGCGAGACGGCTTTTCACTATAGAGAACAACTAATTTGTTTTTAACATCAATTCCGGAAAAGGCATCAATACCTTTGGACTTAACCATCCATCCGTCACCGGCGAAGACGTAAGGCGTCTTCGAGATCATGTCTCCGCTGAGTTTTACATAATCATCGCCGTACTTGAACGACTTCCCGTTTATATCCAAGCTCGTGTTCAGCGTCCGCTCACGCTTCACAAACATCTTCTGGAAGAATGTTCCGTTATCACCGGCCGGCTTAAAGCCCCAAAGCTTCAAATGAAGAGCGAGATATTGTGCAGTCATATCGAGCTCTTTGGAAGGAGTGTTTCGCCCCGCCATATCGTCAGACGCAATATATGAAAGATAGTTCTTAAGACGTTCTGCGGTAATGGTCTGCGCCATGCGACGTTCCGCACGGCTAATTTTCACTGATTCGTTCTTCTTGCCGTCAATTGAGACCGCAAGGGCGCCTTGTGGAATCAACAATGACACCAATACAAAAAATACAAATTTTTTCATTTTTTTCTCCAATCGAACGCAGAAACGAAATCGTCAGCAGCTATTCGATTATATATTTGTTTCCGGAGGTCTTACGCAGGTTGGATTCAATTTGTTTCGACATCTGAACCCACGATTGCAATACCGTTTTTATCGGCAAGCGCAACCATCTCATCTTTTCCAAACATCAGTGTTTTACCAGCGGTTACAGAGAGACAGGTAGCACCCGCTTGAACCATTGCCTCGATGGTAGGAACCCCGACAACCGGAACATCAAAGCGCATATCCTGATTCGGTTTCGCAACCTTTACCACTGTGATCTTGCCGCCGGCTAGTTTGCCCGACCTTTTGATAACTGCGTCAGTCCCCTCCATTGCTTCCACTGCGACGCAGGCACGACCGCGTACTGCGATCGTTTGGCCTAAATCAAGACCCGCGATAGCGTTTGCAATACCGAGTCCGTACTCGATGTTTTCAGCCTCTGACTTGTTTGGAGATCTCTTTGTGAAAACACCGTTAGGTGCGAGATGGTCCTTCACAAAGTGAGTCGAATCGATCAGTTCGATTCCTTCCTTGGACATTTCATCCGCGATACCCCCAATTAAGGCATCTGTATTTCTGCGCGGTAGTTTCCAGAGCATTTTCACCATCTTCAGATCGGGGATCGCACCTGAAAACAGCTGTACGTGCTTTACCTGCCCGGCCATCATGACCCTTTCGACGCCTTTCGACTTGAAGTGGGCAATCATCTTGCCCAACTTCCCAATGCCAAGCCAAACAACATCATCTGAAACGCTTTCAATTTCTCTGTCTGTTTCTTCTTTGATAGCAACAACTGACAATGATTCCCCCGCTTTCTCGGCACCATCAATGACAAGAAACGGGAATCTGCCGTTGCCAGCGATCAATCCGTAGTTCATTTCTATTTAACTACCCCTCGACCGGAATCCTTTATGAAGTTCACAAGTTCATCAACTTCAGGAACGTCCTTGATTTCTTCTTCGATGCGCTCAAGCGCCTGGGTAGTATTCAATTTTGAGGTTAGCAATAGATGGAATGCGTGGTTTAGAACCTTGATCGTCTGCTTTGGATAATCTCGTCTATTCATTCCCACCTTGTTGAGTCCGTAACACTTGGCGTGATTTCCCTGAATGATCGCATAGGGCATCGCATCTTTGACGACGACCGAATAACCGCCAACAAATGCCTCAATCCCTATTCGGCAAAATTGATGAACTCCGGAATGAGCACCAATACTTGCCCGGTCGCCAATCTCGACATGACCCGCAAGGGTCGCAGCATTTGCCAATATCGTCTCATTACCGACCCTGCAATCGTGTGCGACGTGCGCCTGTGCCATGATCAGGTTGTCGTCACCGACAACTGTGACTCCACCGCCGCCCTCTGTTCCGCGGTGGATTGTAACGAACTCCCGAATCTTATTTCGCTTGCCGATAACTGTTGAGGCAGGCTCTCCCTTGTATTTCAAATCCTGAGATGCCAAACCTATCGAAACAAACGGAAAAACGACTGTATCTTCACCGATCACCGTATCTCCATCGATCACACCATGTGAGTCGATTCGGACGTTTTTTCCCAGCCGGACATCATCACCGATAATCGAGTAAGGGCCAATAAAACAACCTTCACCGATCTCTGCTTTTTCTCCAACAACCGCGGTCGGATGAATCTCTGACATAGACTTCTGTTCTTTCGGACTCATTATTTATCTGAGGCTAGGCCGGGTTGCGATCCCCGATCACAGACATAATCTCCGCTTCAGCAGTGACCTGACCATCTACCTTTGCCTCGCCACGCATCTTCTGGACCTTATTTCCTATTCTGAGGGCCGTCACCTCAAGCGTCAGGGTGTCTCCGGGCACGACCGGCCTGCGGAACCTTGCGCTGTCGATGCCGCTAAAAAACGGAATCTTCTCTTCACGGTTATCGAATTCTCTGAGTGCAAGAATCGCGCCGACCTGCGCGAGTGCTTCGATCTGAAGTACCCCGGGCATGACCGGCATTTCCGGGAAGTGGCCCACAAAGAACTCCTCATTCGCTGTCACCTGTTTGATCCCAACAATCCTTACCTTCGGCTCCAATTCGATGATCTTGTCGACCAACAGGAACGGATAGCGGTGTGGCAGAATCTCCTTAATTGCGTTTATGTCGTAAATGCTCATATGGAAAGCGCTTATTATAGATCAGAACGCAAAAAAGTCAGAAACCCGTTTTACGACGAGCTTCTGACCGATATCCGATATCGCTTGCCTTATTGGTTTACCGTAGCGGTACCTGCAGGCTGCGCATTGTAATATGTGATAAACGCTTCCGTGATGTTTATCGAGTTATTCAGGTAGAGCAGACTTTGAGCTCGCGCCAGTTTGTCGGCATCAAGCACAAGGTCAATTCCTTTTGATTTCGCGAAAGCTTCAATCTTAGCGACGATGTCATTCATAACCGGCTGCATCAGTTCGGCGCGGCGTCTCTGGAAGTTAGCATCCGCCTCATCCTGCTTGAACTTAAGCTCCCTTTGAATCTTGTCGTACTCGGCAGCTTTCGCTCTCAGGGTCGCTTCATTCACGGGAACGGCTTTGTTTTCCTGCATCGCCTTGATCTCGGTTCCAAGCTTATTAATTTTGTCCGCCATTGTCTGCAATTCGTCAGTGACCGGCTTAAACTCTTGCTGAAGCTTTTGATTCTCAAGGGCGAGTTTCTTGATGCCTTTCTGCGGATCGAAAAAACTGCCCGTATCGATAATCGCAATCTTGCTCTGAGCGGCCGCCTGCGCGAAACCGGTTGCGGCACAAACACCGATAACCACCAAACATACTACTAAAAATCTAACTGTTTTCATTTCTATAAAACTCCTAAAATCAAAGGCTTATATGATCAGATGACTATCCGGCCTTCAATGCTCTACTAAATTCCTATGACTCCGCTCCGGAAGGGCGAAATACTATTAAATCGATCTAACAATGTCAACGTTTCTACGGGCCGCAACAAACGCGACGCCGTGTTTTAGAATGTTCGTCCGATAGTAAAGCGCCAACCGCTTCGCTTACCGGGCAAGAACAATCCGGGCACCTCTTCTCTGAATCCGGTGGTCGCGTTCGGGTTGTAATAATAAATCAACCTGAAGGGCACGTTTACCACCGGTACCTGGACTCTTATCTCCGCACCCAAACTTGCTTTGAAATCTCCAAGCTTGTTGAATGCTGCGTCATCCAATTTCAGCACCGAGTTGGTTTGAACCTCACCCCTGATGAAGGAAGTAGTTATCCCGGGCTCAACCGTAAACGGACAGGACTGGCTCGCGCAGAATAGCTCCCGGAACGTCTCGCCTGTCATCAGCTGTCCCTGGAAGATAAATACAGAGCCAAAACTCGATGCCAATTGTGGATAGTTATTAAGGGCTATCCTACCTACCGTTCCCGGACCTACCAACTGATCGTCACGCAGGAACTCACTATTAATAAACTGGTCTCCCGTTTTACGTAAATTAAATACCGCTCCAATATCCGTAAAAAACGCCATCGTCGCAGGTCCAAACAACGGGATCCTGTACTCGAAATTACCAAGTAGCTTGGTGTCTCCGCCTACGAACCTGAAATTCCTTTGGTATAAAGCGTTGTCAGTTCCATCGATTCCGTTCAGCTGCCCTAACTGAGCAATCTCGTTACGAAGGCTCTGCGACAAAGCGCCGGTTTCCTCAGGGTCTCCGGTGATATTTGATGCCGCAACGACATTCCTGGTAGTCAAATGGGTATTGTAAGGAGCGATTGGGCCGATCGAACGAGTGTCGTAACCACGTACGTCAAATTCACTTCCCAGGAAGAACCTCTCGTATATGGGGACTCCTCCAACAAATGAAAGCGAATTGGCGCTTCGGATCTTGTCGGTAATGGCGAACGAACCGATGTGCGCTGCCTGGAGCCTAAACCCAAACACTTCAGCGTTGTCTGAGTTCTTACGCCTGACAGGAATGAACTTGGTATAAGTTAAGTTCGGCAAATACGTCCTTACGTCTCCGCCAAGTCCCGCAAACCCAAACGAAGCCTGGATCTGCGAACCTCTCAGGGTATCGATACCATTCGCAGCCGGTTGTCTTGAGTCATATACAAAGGTGGGTGTAATCCTCGAAGTTGTAATGTTCGGCTGTGCAAAGATAATCGGAATCTGGTCGCCGGTGGTACCGGTTTGGTTGACAGGGGGATCTTCGATCGATGTTGCCGAGAACTGATAGGTTAATCCAACCCTCGAAAACTGTGTGAACCTTCTTTTCTTAAAGAAAAGTTCAGAAAGCGGCGCAGTCGCAAAAACACTCGCACCGTATGTGTTTTGGGTAAAGAGATCTTGTGTGTCGACTGTGATCAGCGGATTGACCGCAGCCTGAATCGCATCTTGATTCTGCGACAAGAACGTTCCCTCGCCAAAGAACTTGTATCGGGAAGCGAACAGTGAGAATCCGACCGAAATCGGCCTGTCCTGAAAATAAGGCTCCTGATAAGTAAACTGGAATGACTGCTGCCTGTTGCCCGCACCAAACTGAAATGACAGCACCTCACCGCGCCCGGCCAAGTTGTTAGTTGAATACTCGAGGCCGAAAAACGTTCCACTCAAACCCGATGTTCCACCGTTAAACGATATTTGTTGCCGTCCTCGTTCTTTAACCTTTACTATTGCCGACACTTTTCCTTCATCCGGATCAGTCCGCAATTCAAGATCCTGGTCCTTATCGATCGGGTCAAAATACTGGGTTTGGTTAAGCCTGATGATTGAGGTTTCCAGCGCGATCTGGTTGTAGATATCGCCTTCGCTGATCAGAACTTCACGCCTTAAGACGTTATCCCTTGTAAACGTGTTTCCAACAAACTCCAACCGGTCGAGTCTGAATTGTTTCCCTTCGATAATAGTGATGTTCAGATCAACGATTCCCTCTTCGGGATTGTCAGGACTATTCCGCATTTCCGGAACGAGTTCCGGTGAATAGTTTACAAAGCCCTGGGCACCATAGATTTTCGAGAGATCCTCGTAAAGGGCCTTCCGCAGACGTTTGCCATCTGCAATCTCACCCTTTTTCACCCCGACAATCCCCATAATCTGCTGCTCGGAAAAGATGGAGTTACCGCTAATCTTTACATCGCCAACCCGGTATACGCGTCCCTCACTAACCGGGACGATAATCTTCAGGGTGTCATCTTTTGAAGTAATCAGGGGAAGAGGAAATATCCTTAATACGGGGAGACCGGTCCGCCTATATCCCAATCCCACGACCTTCGGGTCTCCAATTCGCGCATTGAAATATCCCTTAGAAAACATGTACTGGCGTACATTCTTTTCCAGGTCGTATTGAAGCTTGTTTAAATCCAGAATGTCCTGGCCTTTAAATCTGGAGATTAGGCCGGTCGGCTGAACCAACTGAAGTTGTTTTCTTAGTTCGCCGTCACTGAAATTTTCGTTTCCTTCGAACTCGATTCTTACAATTCTCGAGCGGTTACCCTGATCGATATCAAACGTAATCGCTACTGACGTCGCTGATACCCTGTCTTCCTGAACTGAAATCTTGGCGTTCGGGTAACCCTTCGACGCAAGCATTTCGCGAAGGAGCCTTCGCGCGTTCCTGGCTTTTACCGGATCGTAAACTGCCTCTTTTGATATACCGATCCGATTTTCACGGAATGCCTTTAGGATGTCCGACTCCTGGAGTGACTTCGCACCTTCAAATTGCAGGTCACGAATGATCGGAAGCTCGACGACCTCAAAAATAACATTGACTCCGCCTCGAATTCCGGGCTCAGTCAATACACGGGTGGCCGTCTTATCAAAGAAACTAAGCGAAAGCAGTTCTTTTAAATCGCGCTCTAGTGCAGCAGCTGAATAGGTATCTCCGGCTCGGGTCCGAATGTAATAGAGAAGATCTTCGTCGCGTAAGCGCCTGTTGCCTTGAATATCAACGGATTCAACAAGTTGCTGCGATGGCTTGGCGGATTCGCCCTCCATCTGTTTCTTGGAAGCTACTTTGGTCTTTTCGGTTCGGGCCTCTTCATCCGGCTTTTCGTCCACTCCGAAGGCGGTGCCACATAGCACTGTAAAAGCTAGAATAAAAAGACTTACTGCCCGTAAATTATGCATAAAGCCGACTTTCCTGTAATAGGTCGATATCTCAACGTCCGAGACAAACTGCGTCTTCCTTTGAATGACAAAATGAGAAATGAATAGGCTCCCCGACGTTGGTTATGTACGCGGAGTTAGATTCGCAAGGATTTCTCATGGTTGCCTTGATTGAAAGAGTAAACTTGCCAACAAACTTTCGAATTATACAGGGAAACAGCAAAAATTAAAAAAGCGCGAAGGCCAATATTTTATTGGTCTTCGCGCTTAAATCGGTTCAGCAAAATCAGTTATCTTGTCAATGCATTCTTTGCCTTTTTCTTTTTGGCAGGACGAATCTTGAGTTTATCTCCATCCGTGTAGACCTCAACGTTTTCAATTCCCTCCAATTCTCCCTGAATCAGAGACTCTGACAACTCGTCCTCAACGTGCTTCTGAAGAGCCCTTCTAAGAGGTCTTGCGCCATAGCTTCTATCGGCACAAGTCTTTTCAATCAACCACTTCTTCGCCTCTTTCGTCAGTCCAACCGAAAGCTTGTGATTCTCGAGTATTGTGTTCAACTCTGCGACCTGCAGGTCGATAATCGCCAGTAGGTCTTTCTCACTTAACTCATCAAACACAATGATCTCATCAAGTCGATTCACAAACTCCGGTGCAAAGGTCTTTTTGACCTCACTCATAACCTGCTCTTGCATCTTTTCTGTTGAGGCCTCATCGCTAGCCTGAAAACCCAGGGTAGCGCGTTTCTGAATGAATCTCGCACCGAGGTTGGATGTCATGATAAAGATAGCGTTCCTGCAGTCCACCTCGTTCCCCTGAGCATCAGTAAGTGTTCCGTCCTCGAAGACCTGGAGCAGAACGTTGAACAGGTCGGAGTGCGCTTTCTCCACTTCATCAAACAAAACTATTGAATAGGGAGCACGCCGCAGTTTCTCGGTAAGCTGCCCGCCTTCCTCGTGACCTACATAACCCGGAGGCGATCCGATGAACTTCGCGACCGTATGTTTTTCCATGTATTCCGACATGTCGAAACGGATAAGCGATTTTTCGGATCCGAAAAGAAATCTTGCAAGCGTTCTCGCGACTTCTGTTTTTCCAACACCTGTCGGTCCAAGAAACAAGAATGAGCCGATCGGGCGTTGCGGACTCTTAAGACCGGCACGTGATCTTCTGATCGCACGCGCGAGCGCCGAGATCGCGGAACGCTGAGAAACAATCTTCTCGTGAAGCTCGCTTTCGATCTTCAAAAGCTTTGAGGCCTCTTCCTGGCGAATCGCCTGAATCGGAATTCCCGTCCAACGGGCGATTACCTCTTCTACATCATCTTTGGAAACTTCTACGGCAAAGAAGGAATCTTCAAGCGTTTTGAGTTCGAGCGAGATCAACTTGTCCTCATCGGTCGCACTCTTCCAGTTTTCAACCGCTTCTTTCCAACTGGGCTCAGACGAGTTTTCCTGTTGAAAACGCAACTTCGCACGCGCACCTGCTTCATCAATTACGTCGATTGCTTTATCGGGAAGAAATCTCTCGGGTATGTATCGATTGGATTGAGTGACTGCGGCTTCAAGCGCTTCCTTTGAATACCGGATCTGGTGAAAAGCCTCGTATCTTTCGGCAATGCCGTGAAGTATTTCGAGAGCCTCTTCCTCGGTCGGCGGAACAACTTTAACAGCCTGAAATCGCCGTTCGAGTGACCTGTCCTTTTCTATCGACTTTCGATACTCATCCGGAGTCGTAGCTCCAACACATTGGATCTCACTGCGGGAAAGCGCCGGTTTCAGGATATTCGCCGCGTCCAGAGATCCTTCCGCCGATCCGGCACCGACCAATGTATGGATTTCATCTATGAATACGATGTACTGTCTGTGCTCTCTGAGCTCGACAAGTATCTTCTTCAACCTTTCTTCAAACTGCCCGCGGTATTTTGTTCCCGCTACAACCAATGAGAGGTCCAGGGCCAGAATTCTTTTCTTCGCAAGAAATGACGGAACGTTTTTATCCGCGATTCTCTGAGCAAGCCCTTCGATAATCGAAGTCTTCCCAACTCCGGACTCACCAATCAATACCGGGTTGTTCTTGGTTCGACGGCAAAGTATCTCAATAAGACGCTCGGTCTCCGTTTCGCGCCCGATCAATGGATCTAGGCGACCCTTTGCTGCTTCATTAGTTAGGTCGCGTGTAAATTCCTGCAAATTCGGAACTTCTTCCTGCTGCTTCCGCTCACGCATGCTCGGCAGACCACTTTGGTGTGCAATCTTCTCCCTCACCGCGTGCAGACGGACACCGTGGTTAAACAGGATCTCAGCCGCGATCGAATCTTCTTCACGAAGAATTCCAAGCAACAGGTGCTCGACTCCGATATGTCGACTATTAAGTCTTTCGGCTTCCTCTTTTGTGAGCGCCAGAATCTTTTTGGTCTCAGGTGCAAGGTGAAGTTCAGCGGATTGGGGTATCCGTTCTCGCAAAACGATTCGTTCTTCAACTTCCCTTCTGATTATATCCACCGTCAAATTATGACGGAAAGGAAAAAAGCGCGCGGATATCGTCTTGTCTTCCCTCATTAAGCCAAGAAGGATGTGCTCCGGCGAGATAACCTGCGAGCCGTATTGAAGCGCCTCGTAGCGAGCAAAGAAGATTACGCGACGTGCTTTTTCTGTGTAACGTTCAAACATAAAAAAACAAAAACGGAACTATGGATGGAAACTATTATATCCAAAGTCCGATGGGAAGTGCCAAGTTTTTCAAAAATTTCCTTTCGGTATGCTTTATAAACAGTCTCAAAACGCCCAAAAATCCACTTTTGTACCGACTGGCCCTTTTTCGGTATTCAAATAGGGTGAAAGGTTGAAATGAGTCCTAATATCAACCCGCCCGGAATAACTCTGCCGGATTGTATTTCGTCAGTTTCGAAATCGGAAAAAAGATTGATGGCAAAATCACGATCAGCGCCCCCCCGGCAATTAGTAATGTAGACGAAAACCCAGGCTCTAGTTCAATTTGCGAGATCGAATAGATTTCTCCCGGCAAATTCACGAGACCCAGGGAATTCCCGAGAAAACACAGCAAGTACCCAAGAATCACGCCAAAAACTATTCCGGCCAGCCCGATCAAAATACCCTCGAACAAGAACATTAGCTTAAGACTCGAACCCGCTGCTCCACAGGCCCGTAAGATCGCCACATCCATTCGTCTCTCGTTGACCAAAAGAGCAAGGGTCGCCGCTACGCCAAGTGATGCAAGGAAAATCATAACCGCGAAAACCACAAAAGCAATCCTGCGCTCAAGTCTTAAGGCCTCGAAAAGCGGTCGATTTGCATTGCGCCAGTCAACAACCGTGTATCCCGGTCCTGCAATCTTCCGTATTTCACCAGCTGTCGATATTACGTCGAGAGGATTCTCAAGCCCCACCACGTAGGAAGTCGGTACGGGGTTCGGAATTTCGAAAGTTTTCCCGAAGACATCTGAATCGATTCTGATCAATTGCGAGTCATACTCGAATAATCCGGTCTTAACGATCTCAGTTACCTTAAGTTGTCCTTCTTTCGCCTCTCCGTCGGCACCTTCAACCATTACCCGTATGGTTTCACCAACGCCGACCCCTAAATTCTTTCCCAGTTCGCTTCCGATCGAGACCTCACTACCGGGGTTCCGTTCTCCATAATCAACACGCAAAAGGCCGTACCCTGATTTCCCGTCTTTGACTACAACCGAACTATGAAATGACACGGGAGCAACCGAATCAACACCCTCAATCCTCGCAAACGCCTCCTCGACAAGCTTTCCGGAAACAGCGGTCGGTTTTTCAACATCGATTTTGATGTGCGCTGTCTGAGCAAGAAGTTTTTCCTCGACTCCTGTCCTGAAACCATCGTAGATCGCCTGAACAATGATCAAACACGCCACACCGAAACTTATCCCCAGAAGTGCGGCCCACGTCGTGAGGCGGGCAAGACCGCTCCGACCGGAAAATAGATTTCTGATTGCAAATCTGAGTTCGAATGGCACGGGTGCGATTATAGCCTAACCCGACGGCACGGGCTCTCGCGCCGATGGGCTTCTGCGTTTCAAAAGAAAGCTTTGAGGGGTTATTATCTGTGTTCCGGAAGTTTACGGAGAAATTATGTCCCTAAGCACTATTGAAGAAGCCGTCGAAGACATTCGCGCCGGCAAGATGATTATCATTGTCGATGACGAGGACCGTGAAAACGAAGGTGATCTCGTCTGTGCAGCCGAGATGGTTTCGGCGGATGCCATTAACTTTATGGCCACTCACGGCCGAGGGTTGATCTGTCTTCCGCTCACGGAAGAGCGTTGCGACTATCTCCAGTTGCCTCCGCAGTCACAGGAGAATACCTCCAGCATGGGTACGGCGTTCACGATCTCAATTGAAGCAAAGCAGGGGGTTACCACAGGCATATCGGCGGCTGACCGTGCTCGAACAATTAAGACTGCCGTGGATCCTGAGACAAAACCAAACGACCTTGCCAGACCGGGACATGTCTTTCCGCTACGCGCAAAAAATGGCGGTGTACTTGTTCGTGTAGGCCAAACCGAGGCAAGTGTCGATATGTCACGCATCGCCGGTCTCGATCCATCTGCAGTCATCTGCGAGATCATGAATGAAGACGGGACGATGGCCAGGATGCCCGAACTTCGGGTTTTCGCCGAAAAGCATGACCTCAAAATCATCTCCGTAGCTGACCTTGTCCGTTACAGAGTGGCCAAGGAATCGATGGTTGAAAGGGTCATGGAGACCGAGCTGCCGACTGACTATGGAGACTTCCGCACGGCGGCGTTCAAGAATGTTATCAACGGGGAAACTCATATCGCGCTGACGATGGGTGATTTATCGGATGCAACCAACCCGGTTTTGGTACGCGTCCAAACCGAGAACTTAACCTTTGCGATGTTTGGCTCCAAAAGAGGCGAAGCATCTGAAGCAATAAAGGTTTCTTTGAACAAGATATCTGAGGCGGGCCGGGGTGTGATTCTCTACCTGCGGCAAAAGGATCATAACCTTGATCTAATGCACCAGCTCGAAACCTATATGGTAATGGGCAAAGAAGGTATCGATTTCCAGGAAGCAAAAAAGAAGACCGGTTATGGCGAGGCAAGAGACCATGGTATCGGCGCGCAGATCTTGAAGTCGCTTGGAGTCCGCAAGATCAGGCTCTTGAGCGATCACCCTCCTAAAGTTAACGCGATTGATGCATTCGGCCTCGAAATTGTCGATGTCGAGCCAATTTCGGGGCCCAAAGATTGAGAATTTAGGTTATAATCCCACAACAAATCCGGGCGCTCTCCTCAGGTATTTTGTAAATGTCCGAAGATAAGGAAAAAACCGATCCGGAAGCTTCCGGAAAAACGGAAAACAATGAAGCCGAGGAGCGTGCTGCAAAATCCCCGAACCGCACACGCTCGTTGTTCACATTGCGAAACGGAGTTATCGCCGTCTGTTGTATGGGCGTGTTTGTCTTCACTCTGATTGTCGCGGGTGTTATCGCCTTTCGAACGGGGACCATCGATTCCTACGTAAACGAACAAGTAACTCTCGCCTTTGATGAGATGGGTATAAAGATGGAATCGGGTCGATTCGAACTCGGTGCATCACCGCTCAAGCTCTACCTTGAGAACGTAAAATTCACCAACAAGAAAACAGGCCAAAACATTGCCAGAATTGGAAACGCAACTCTGGATATGACGGTGCTCGATATGCTGGCCCTGAGTACAATCAGGCACGTCAGCGTCGACCATGCCACCGTCAATGATTTCGACATTTGGGTCGACTTTGATGAGAACGGAAAGTCGAACTTTGACGACATTGAGATCACACCTCCGACAAATGTGGTCCGGCTTGAATACTCCGCTTCCCAGGTAACCCTCAGGGATGGTCGGATTCACTATGGGGATGATCCTCGATCTCTTACCGGCGAGGCAAAAAAGGTACGCGTATTCCTGAAACCGGCGACCGAACGCGAGCCAGATTCCGAGGAAGCTTCGTATCTCTTCGAATTTGATTCAGAACGTTCAACATTCACCTATGACGAAAGCAAAATAGAGCCGGTAGACATCAAGGCGAAAGGCAGGTTCGATGAAAAGGGTGCTGAAATAGACAGCCTCGAATTGAAGACTCCGATTGGCACCTCTTTGCTAAGTGGACGATTAACCAATTGGAAACAATTGACTTACGATCTGGACATTGAATCAACAATTAACCTTAACCAGACCTCTACGATTCTCCCGATGGGCACATCGATCGCGGGTACCGGAAACTTTAAAGGAAAGGTCAAAGGCAGCGGCTCGAAATATAACGTCGAAGGCGAAGCTACCTCCGATTCGCTCGCTGCTTCGAATGTCAGGCTGAAAGCCTTGAAGATCAACGGAAGCGGCGAAGGTGACGGATCAATTTACAAAGCGAATGGAAAGGCGGTTGCGGAACTTCTAACGTTTGAAGATTTCAGAATTGATTTCCCGACGATGATAGGAACAATCCGAGGAACCGGGTCTGACTTCCGTTGGCTGGGCGAACTTCAGGCCGCCGCCTTGAAATCTCCGCTGGGGACACTGGGAAGTCTCTACATTTCTGACGCCGTGGCTGAATACGAAGACAACCGGCTATTGGCCACCCTTGGAAACGTTAAAGCAAGGAAATTTTCATCCGAGTCGGCTGACCTGGAATCGATCCAGACTGGGAATATCAGAATTGTGTCCCGCAACGGTATAGTGACCGCAGATGCGCCGAACGTGAGGGCCGGTAAGCTGAATGTCGACGGGGCAACGATGACCGGGGTCAACGTTACAGCCGCCAAGGTCAGGACTGAAAACGGAACTACGACTGTGACCGCCGATCGGGCGGCTGTGGATGATTATCAATCGGGAGATACAAAGCTCAAAAGCATGCGAGCTTCGGGAGTTACCGTGAACAACCGGGAAGGTCGTACCCGTGTAACGGCTTCTAACATCGAATCCGAAACAGTTCTAACTGAGGGCTCGAAGTCCGAAGGAATTTCAGCATCCAATGTGGATATCGATTATGACGGCAGCGAGACCCGTATCGATTCAGGTACCGTGCGTATTGCCAAGGTGGACACCGAATCCGCGATTCTCGGAAATCTGAATATTGCCGGAGTCAGGCTTACAGTTCGCGAAGGAACTATCGAAGGAAGCACCGCAGACTTCGAGGCCGGGGATATTGACCTGAAAAAGAACGGAAAACTTGAAAAAGTTTCCGTCAGGAAACCGGTCTTTGTCCTGGAATCTTCGGGACGTTACAGGGCCAGTCTGGATATGTCTCTTGGCGGCGGCGTAATCGGAAGCGTGACACTTGGCGAAGCGAGTGCTTCTGTGACCGCCGACAACGAACTTGTAGAACTGGAATCGCTTACTGCCACCGTAATGGACGGCAAACTGGAAGGCGAAGCCCAGATAGCGCTCAATGAAAGTGCACGCAGCGGCATAAATGCAGATTTTACGGATCTGGATGTTTCAAAACTACTCGCACTTCAGGGCGGAAAGGTGGTTCCGCTCGAGGGCAAGACCAATGGCAGGGCCGAATTGACCTTCAGAGGCACGGATTTCCGACGAGCTACAGGCACGGTAACAGCCGAGGTTACGGCAAATGCGGGCACAGCGGATCGCGGTTTTATTCCTGTTGAAGGGCGGTTGGGAGCAGAAGCTTCCGACGGACTTTTCGAGATCGACTACGCAAACCTGAACACCGAAAAAAGTACTTTTGCAGCAAATGGAAGATTTGACCTCAATGGTTCGGATTCTGACCTTACGATCGCCTTGGATTCGTCCGATGCCGCGGAAATCGAGCGGATTATCAGGGTCCTGGGTGTTTCGCCGGATCTGGAACAGCAGTTGGACACCTACGAGATCGACCCGCGGGGAGTTCTGGCGTTTAACGGCAGGATTACGGGCGATATTGCGAACCCTGATCTCAACGGCCGCGGCTCGATTGCCTCACTTGTGGTGCGCAGCAAAGATGTCGGTTCCATCGTCGCCGGAGTCGAAAACACGCCTGACGGCTTCAGTGTAAGGAACGGAAAACTGCAGGCCCGCGAAGGAGGAAGCGTAGATTTTGAACTCGACGTTCCTTCTTTTGGAACCGACAACACCGAACTGCGAGCGACCCTCAACAGCATAGATCTCGGTAATCTAATTGTGGTCATACCCACCGATTCAATCCCGGAAAGATTGCGCGACGTAACCGGCGTCGCGACAGGAAGCCTGAACATCTCAGGTATACCGAACAGTCTCAGCGGCAATGCCGAGCTCTTTACAAGAAACGGGAGCATCAACGGGCAATCATTTGAGAACCTTGCCTCGAATGCGATATTTGATGGCCAATTGGTAAGACTGACGAAATTCGATGCCTCTTTTGGTGAAGGGTCCTTGTCTGGAACCGGTTTCTATAAAACGGACACGACCGAGTTCAAAGCGGATCTAACCGCTAATTCGATTCCCGCCTCGAAGATTCTAGCGTTTGCACCCAAGTCTGATTCGATCCCGGATGTCGATGGAGTCATCGATATGACTGCAAATGTAAACGGGTTCTCCGACAACACTTCCAGTTACGATGTGAGTTTTGAAGGGTCTGGCAAGAGTATTTCGCTAAACGGGAGCCGGTTTGGAACGATCGGTTTCAACGGAAAAACTGAAAGCCGGGTTTTGAACGCCGTGGCCAGAACAAGGCTTTCAGGTCGGGAACAGCTAATAACGGCCCGGCTCGACTTTAGTGATGAGCAGCTTCCGTTCAAAGCCGAGAGCAAGCTCGAACGTTCCCCAGTCGGCCCCTATCTCGCGATCTTTCGTCCGACCGGACCGGGAGCTGTGAATATCAATGGAGAGCTAACAGGAGAGATCTCTGTCGTCGGTAATCTGACCGCGGTTAACACTCAGGGGGTTCGGGAGTTTTCATGGGACAATCTTCGCGGGTTCGCAAATCTCTCGGCAGCCTCATTTCAATTTGACGATACACCGCTGGTGGCAACAGAGCCGGTAGTCATTAGTTTCGACACAAGTGAACTGGTAATTGAGAATGCGAAGTTCGAGGGGGGCGGTTCTAACCTCGTAGTCAGTGGAACAAAAGCCTTCACCGATGAGGGAATCAACAACCTGGCGATAGATGGAAAGGTCAACCTTGGAATCGTGCGGGCATTCTCCAGGAACACACTTCGAAATATATTCGTAAACGGTGTCGCAGATGTAGAGGTAAGACTTTCAGGCGTCAACAAGACTTCGAGGTTGAATGGAACGGCTGTTCTAGAAAATGGTTCTGCGGCTACGTTTGTCGGCTCGAACCGAATCACCTTCGAACGCTTGAACGGCAGAGTGCGTTTCACAACCAACCAGGTGCAGATCGAAGAGGTCACTGCCTTCTTGGGCGGCGGCAAAGTCACCGCAAGTGGCGGCGCATTGCTTAGCGACAATCTCTCGCTTGACCGAATTCGCCTTGAGATTAGGGGAACCAATATCACGGTCCCACTTCCCGACGACTTTGTGACAACAGGAAACGCGAATATTGAGATTAACGGCAGGAAGATCGGCAACACCTTTGGAACATTTGTTGCCGGAACGGTTCGCGCGAGAAGATCTGTCTATAGAAAGGACATCGACCTTGCGGAGCTGATCAGTGGAAGGCAAAACACGGGAATAACCCAGAC
>JABDKD010000154.1 GCA_013003215.1 Pyrinomonadaceae bacterium | reverse complement strand
GAGTGGAGGCGTGAAGGCGAGATGCCGAGTAGCGGCCTCAGCACTCAGGCCTCGAAACACAAGGTGGGATTTATGAAATATCTAGCTTTATCGTTTATATTCATCGTTTTCTCGGTGTCGGGGTTTGCGCAGGCACCGGATATCTCGAAACTACAGGGGCTTGGCGAAACCAAATACCATGAGGTGAAGTACGAACCCCTTGATCAGACCTATCATATCTTCGTTCGTCTGCCCGAAGAATATACTGCCTCAAAGAAGTACCCGACTGTTTATCTCTTGGACGGTGGAGCTATGTTTCCGATGCTGGGTTCCTATTACAGGTATCTCAATTTTGGGGAAGAGGCTCCGGAGATGATCGTTGTTGGGGTTTCATATGGATCCAATGACTGGGGCGGGCAGAATCAGCGAAGCCGGGATTTCACGGCTCCGGCAAAGAGCAGCGAGGCATACGGAGGTGCGGCAAAGTTCTCCGCGTTCTTCAAGACGACACTTTTCCCGCTGATCGAAAAGGAATATGCGAGTGATTCCGATAAGAGGATCGTGTTTGGGCAGTCTCTCGGCGGGCAGTACTCGCTATATGCGGCACAGGTTGAAACCGGTCTGTTTTGGGGCCATATCGCAAGTAACCCGGCGCTTCATAGAAATCTGAAGTTTTTCCTGAATGCGATCCCCAAAAAGGACAAGAATGTGCGGCTCTTTGTTTCAAGCGGCTCGAATGACAACCCGCGTTTCCTTGTTCCTGCGAAGAAGTGGGTTGCACACTGGAAAGATAAAAATGATGTCGATTGGGGTTTGAAGACGGAAATACTTGATGGCCAGACCCATATGTCTGCGGCTCCGGAAGCTTTTCGACGCGGGATCAAGTGGATATTCGAGCTGGCGGATAAGGACTGAATATGTACGTGGTCTTCATACATGGCCCTCCTGCCGCCGGGAAGTATACGGTAGGAGAATTGGTTGCGGAGAAACTCGGTATCCCTTTGTTCCATAATCATTTGACCGTCGATCTTGTCGGCACGCTCTTCGAATTCGGAACCCCCGAGTTTGTGGCAATGAGAGAAAAGGTCTGGTTGGATGGGTTTGCCGCCGCAGCAGAATCCGGGCAGTCCTTTGTTTTTACATTCAATCCGGAGACTACAGTCGCGCAGGAGACCCTGGACAGGCTTGAGAAGGCTGTGACAGGGAATGCCGGTCGTGTTTTCTATGTGGAGTTAAAATGCGATGAAGAAGAGATTGAGAAAAGGCTCACCAGAAAGTCCAGGGAAGAATTCGGGAAGTTGACGGATCTGGATCTGTATCGGCAGTTGAGATCCGCGGGTGCATTTGATGAGCCGGTTTTGCCTCCGGCGTTGGTGACGATTGATACGTCCGAAAATCCTCCGGCAGCGACCGCAAAAGTTATTACTGATGCGGTCAATGCTGCTGCCAAATAGATTCATGTATGAGTGAAATACTGCAAAAACTTGAAAGCCTCGATGAATCCCTGCCGGAGGCTCCGGAGCACGTCGCGAATTATCTTGGCTGCAAGAGAACCGGTTCGCTTTTGTTTGTCTCGGCACGAGTCAGCGAGGCACGAGGGGAGGTAGGTATAGACCTGAATCTGGAACAGGCACAAACCGCAGCCAAGGATACCGCACTCCTTTTACTTGCTATCGTAAAAAATGAAATAGGCGATCTTGATCAAATCAAAGGGGTTGTGAAGATGAACGGCTTCGTAAGATCGTCCATTGATTTCACACGGCAGCCGTTGGTCATTGATGGCGCTTCCGGTCTTTTGATTGCACTTTGGGGTGATGAAGGGAAACACGCACGCACCGCAACAGGTACTTCACAACTGCCGTTTGGAGCGGCAATTCAGTTGGAAATGATTCTTGAACTGAAAGAAACCCAGGGGTAGGCTCAGACCTCAGACCTCAGACCTCAGACCTCAGACCTCAGTTCTCTGTAGACTGCTTCCGCAATTTTTATATCCTGCACAGCGACGCCTGTCAGATCTGCAACGGTGATCTGTTCCGAATCAGTTCTCCCGGCAGATTCGCCGGAGATAACTTTTCCCAATTCGATCGGAAAATTCGCGTCCATCGCTCCGTCAGAAAGGGCACGAAAGATCTCACCGCGTTCCAGGCATTGCGCGATACTATCGGCAACAACGATATCTGCATGCGAAAGAATCCCAGACTCTAGCTCTTGTTTCTCGGATGTGTCTGAACCGACCGCCGTTATATGTGTACCGGGCCGTAGATGGTCGAAGAAAAGCAGTGGAGATTTTGATGGTGTGGTTGTGACGATAAGGTCGCACTCTTTTTGTATTCTTGCGGCATCCGTCGTGGTTTCGATTGAAAACGTGTCGAGCGATGTTTCGGCAGAGTACTCTTCAAGCTGTTTCGCGCCCCGTCCCCAGACGAGAACATCCCTGCACATTACTATTCCCCCGAGAAAAAGCAGCTGGAGTCGTGCCTGAACGCCGGTACCAACTATTCCGATTTTTGATACGTTCTTCGGAGCAAGATGTTTTGCCGCAACCGCCCCTGCCGCCGCCGTGCGTATGTCCGTTAGGTGCCCTTCATCCAGAAGGATTGTGGCCAACTCGCCGGTCTCTTGGTTGAAGAGCAGCATCAGGCCGCTTCCCGTCGGAAGACCCAGTGCAGCGTTACCATAAAAGCCGGAGGCGACTTTTATCACATAGAACTCATCGCCTTTAATACAGCCGTACTTTATGTGGACTTCACCCTTTTCGAGAAGAAGCTCGCCCACCGGCGGAACAATGCATCTTCCTTCAGAATAGGCGACGAAGCCTTCTTCCATTGCGGCAACGACATCGATGCCGGGTAGGACGGATCTGATTTGTTCCAGAGAAATGGTTTTCATGCGATCATTTTCAGCGCTCAGCGCTCAGCACCTCCCTGAGTTTCTCGGTTCCAATATTTGCGCCGCAAATCACAAGGACGACATTTTTAGCCGCCAAATCCTTTCCTTCTCGATAAAGCGCAGCAATCGGCACAGCGGCCGCACCTTCAATAAGCATGTGATGGACATCCAAAAACTCCTTCAGGCACTTCGCGATTTCATCTTCTTCAACGGAAACGTAACGATCGACATATTTTCGACAAAGATCAAAGGTGATCGAACCATCCTCGATACCACCTGCCGTACCGTCAGACAGCGTGGGCTTTGAAGGAAGGTCGCCATGAAGTTCGCCCAACTCGACCGACTGGATCATGACCTTTGAATTCTCAGGCGAGCATCCAACGATCTCGGTTTCGGGCGAAACGGATTTGAGGTATCCGCCAATTCCGGAAATCAATCCGCCCCCGCCAACAGCGACATAGACGGCATCAATTCCCCTGACCTGGTCCGCGATCTCAGATCCGATCGTTCCCTGGCCGGCTACCACTTCAATGTCGTTATAAGGGGAAACGAATACGAACCCGCCGGAATCAGCATACCGACGCGCCTCATTTTCTGCTTCAACCGGATCATTGCCGAACGTGATGACGTCTGCGCCTAGTCTGCGAATCGCTTCGACTTTGTTCTGACTGGCCGTTTCAGAGACAAACACACGTGCAGTCGTACCGACAATCGATGCTGCATAAGCGACAGCTGCGCCATGATTTCCGGTGGAAGCCGTAACGACTCCTTTTTCGCGATCCGAGTCTTGAAGCGACAGGACCTTATTCAGGGCGCCCCGCGCCTTGAATGATCCGGTATGTTGCAGGTTTTCGAGTTTCAGAAAGACGTTGGCACCGGTCTTCTCGGAATAGTACGGGGACTGAATGCAATCCGTCCGGTGGATGTATTGACCGATTCGTTTCGCAGCTGATTCGACCTTTTCCTTAAGCATTTTAGGCTAGCCGATCGAGGCTTCTTTGATTTCTGAGACCAATTCATGGATTCTTTCCAGCGCCGCTTTCAAATACTTGTGGGGAAGCCCAAAACTGATTCTCAAATGCTGATCAAGCCCGAAATGATCACCGGGCACAATCAAAACACTCTTCTCATTCTGAAGCCGATTTACCAGTCTTGTTGAATTGATATTCAGGTCGTAACGGACGAACGCTATCGCAGCGGCCTCAGGTGGCGTAAGACTGAAGAGGCCTCTTTGTTCCTCCATCCATTCTTCCAGCACAGGATACCCGTCCCTGATGTACTTTCTGGTCCTCGCAATAAGCCGCGGCCTAACTTCAGGTGACAGTGCGAGCGCAGTCAGCTTATTCGAGAGCATCGTAGCCGCGATTGCCATATATTCATGCCGTGCCCACATTTCGTCAACGACCTTTTCCGTGGTAACAGCCCAGCCTACCCGCAGTCCGGGCAGTCCGTATGCCTTACTCATGCTGCCAACGGCCACTACCTTATCGTAACGACTGTAGAATGAGGGAGTCTCTTCATCGGTGACTCTCTCCGCTCCCGTATAAACTTCATCGGCGAGAATCCAGGCGCCTGACCTGTCAGCCGCAGCGATGATTCTTGCCATTTCTTCTTCACGAAGGATCCGTCCCGTTGGGTTATTCGGATTACAGACCGCGATCATTTTCGTTTTATCTGTTACAGCTTCGTCGAGCTCGTCGAGATCGGGTGCCCAGCCGTTCTCTTCCGCCAGATTAAAGGTCTTAACAGACAGACCACTGTTCTTCGCGATACCCCAGATCTGCATATAATTGGGCAGCATGATGACAATCTCGTCACCGGGTTTCAGGAGAGTTTGAAGAGCGAGGTAATTGGCTTCTATTGCTCCGACCGTGACCAATGCGTTCTCCGGCCGCGCTCCTATGTAAAGAGCCGAAATATTCTCTCGAAGTTGAGGGGTGCCGTTGGCATGTGGATAGTTGAGGTCCGTGGCAAGAAGAGCCTCGATTCTCTTAGGATCATTATCGAGCAGCTCGCTCAAAAGGACCGGGTGGACGCCGCTTTCGGACAGGTTGTAGTCGACCTCATGTTCGAGCTTCGACATCATCCTTTCCATTACAAATGGTTGGAAATCGTTCATAACGACGATACAGAGTTTCTAGTCTCTAGTTTCTATTCTGGTCTTCAATTCTGACCTTATTAGCTATCAACCGAGCGCGGTTTCGTCAACCTGCGATTACCGATACCGACTGGGAATTGGAAATTTCATACCAGAAACTTCGATCTATCTTCTCGGCACATCTTCGCCGATCGTCCACACTACGACTGAACTTGAGAGGCCCAAGCCTGAAAGGCGTCCGGCCATCATCACGATAGTTTCTCCCTGTACAACTGCATTATTATCCAAAAGGGTTTCGCCGCCATGCTTCAGCATACCTTCTGTGGATTCGCTCATCTCCTGATAAAAAGGAGAAACTCCCCAAATCAAGGACAACTGATTACGCGCTCGCTGAGAAGTGGTCAGCGCAAACGTCAGCAATCCAGAGCGGAATGCTGATAACCGTCGGGCCATCAAACCGGATTCGGTGAAGACGGCTATCTTGTCAGTTTTCTTTTCTTTTGCACAATATCCTGCCGCGTTACACAGTGCCTGGGATGTTCGGCCAGAAGGCTCCTGAGAGAACTTGATCGATTTCTTCAATTCACCCGCCCGAAGAGTCTCAGCCGAATCAATAATCTTCGCCATTGTCTCGACACTTTTGATGGGATGGTCACCGGCGGCGGTTTCAGCCGAAAGCATCACTGCATCGGTTCCGTCCCAAACCGCATTCGCTACATCGGACGCTTCAGCCCGGGTTGGTCGCGGGTTATCGATCATTGATTGAAGCATTTGGGTCGCGGTAATGACAAACTTATCGTGCGCTATGGACTTTTGAATTATATCTTTTTGAAAAACGGGAACCTTTTCAACGCTTGTTTCAACACCGAGATCTCCGCGTGCCACCATCAGGCCGTCAGTTGCCTGGATTATGTCCTCGAGGTTCTCAATCGCCTCGGCTTTCTCAATCTTTGCCACTAGAAGGGGGCGGCCAAAAATCCTGGTATTACTACCTTTAATAATTTTTTTAACTTCAAGGCAATCAGCGGCTGAACGCACGAACGACAACGCGACATAGTCGACGTCTTGTTCCAGTGCCCAGTTCAGGTCTTTCTTGTCCTTCTCGGTCAGGCTGGGGATCGGGAGCTCAGCATTCGGGATGTTTATTCCCTTGCTCTCGTAAAGGAGACCGCCCGAAATCACTTCACAAACGATATCGGTTTCGTTCTTGCTTTTTACTTTGAGTTCAAGAGAGCCGTCATCCAGCATTATCGCTGAACCGGGCTCGACAACCGTGGGAAGTCTTTCAAAGTTTGTCGCAACTTCTTTTTCATTACCCACGATATCGCGTGTAGTAAGCGTGAACTCTTCTCCCGGATGGAGATGAACCGGGCCATTGTCTTCCAAAGATCGTGTTCTCAGTTTGGGGCCGGCCAGATCGATAAGCATCGCAATTGGCTCACCGGTCTCCGCGGCTGCGGCCCGCGCGTTTGCGAGGAGGTTGTCGTGCTCCTCCCCGGTACCATGCGACATGTTGATCCGGAACGCGTTTGCGCCGGCTCTGATAAGTCCCAAGATTTGCTCTTGGGTCCCGGCAGAGGGTCCCAATGTGGCAAGTATTTTTGCTCTTCTCATATAAGTAATTGTAAGTATCGTTAAATGAGGTCTATGTTACAAGCAGAGTTTTGGTTGGAAGTCGAACAAAGTCTGATTTATCGCAGATCAACCCTTTCGATTTCAGCTAAAGAGATCCTTCCTCTCTTGGGAAGTGCGTTATCTGCGTAGATTTTCCATTTTAGATCCGGAACCTGACTTGCGGAGTCAAAGTCATGCCTCAATGGGATCTTCCAGCTCATCGTCATACTCCTGAGAAGAGGAAAATTAGCCCGAAAAGTCTCATCCGCGTACTCCTGATTCAAGTTGGTAAGGCGGTGCCGGTAGTAGCGCCCCCCATCTTTTATGCTTCGCGGGTTTTCAACATTCTCCAGCGCATCTACCGGAACGTCGACAAAGCAAGCGACAAA
Organism: Pyrinomonadaceae bacterium; assembly: GCA_013003215.1. GTDB lineage: Bacteria > Acidobacteriota > Blastocatellia > Pyrinomonadales > Pyrinomonadaceae > Aridibacter. The sequence goes on along the minus strand of JABDKD010000154.1, from coordinate 1,028 downwards.
GCGGGCGTAAGCGGAACCGTTGTTCCGGGCTTGAACGATCAGATTCTGTTCGTTGATATCCTTGTCTTCCGGTTTCTTCAGCTCGATTAGAAACCTGACATCTACATCCGGCATCTGCTCGCGGAAAATGACGTCCCGAAGTTCATAGTCTTCCATCGGGACGGACTGAAAATTGAATCTCTTGTAATAGCGATGATTATTTGCCTGATGCGCCGTATTGCTTTGAGGGATTTCGACAACATACACCGCATCGTTTTCACCCTCATCGAGGTTAACAGAATGAATAACGAGACCATCGATTCTCGGACGAATGCTGTTGATCACCTGTTCGAGCCATTCTCTCGGGAACTCCGCCCGGTTTACCGGTACAAGCTTTTCGGGCAGATGTCGTTTGTTTGGGTCCGCGAACTCCCGAACACCGTAGATCAGTGCCCCGCCTGCAGAATTTGCCATTGCCGAAACGTCTTTCGTGATTTCCTTCTTGCTGTAATCATGTTTCGCTAGTGCTTCCGCAGATTTGTACTCCAGCGTCAGCGATTCCTCAACTTCGTTTTCGATGAGATTCTTCAGTCGCTGCTGGGTCCATTGTTTCGCCATCTTGTGTTCGAAGTATGCAAAGAGAAAGTCCGGGGGAAGTTAATACGCACCCCCCTGCTTCAGGAGGCCGCGAGCAGCAATCATCTTGCGATGCTAGGGATTACAGACCCGACAGCTCATTCTCACACGCGCTCTGAGACTTGGGAATAGTGTTTGATCAAGAATTCGTGCCCGGTTCAGTTTGCGGCGGTATTATTCCACCCGGGGCGTCGGGGTCATAAAGCTCACAGACTTTCTCCCGATAGCTTTCTACTGCCGCAACGAAGGTAGAATGCGACCACGTCAGAGGTGAAACCGAAACTGGTGCCCCGGTGTCCGGATCTAGCTGCTCGGCCATGACGCCTGACGGGAGCGCGCGGTCGGCGGCCCAATCCAGGAGTTCTCTCGCACGATCAAGTTCGACCATTTTCTGAGCCTTGGCTATATACCAC
>JABDKD010000151.1 GCA_013003215.1 Pyrinomonadaceae bacterium | reverse complement strand
GGCTTAGCTGATCTGCGTGGGAAGAGTTTCTTCAATTCCGCACCGGATTTCTCCACTTCGTCGACAACCTGATCGGAAGAAACAAGTACTGCATTGTTGTTATTCATCAGGTGCCTCGCAATAGATTCCGCGTGGAAGTGGTCCAGATGATTATGCGATACAAGGATCAGGCTTGTGTTGCCGTAGGGATAACGAGCGCTCTCAATTTTGGAGAGGATATCTTCGGGCGTAAACGCATAGGCGGGCTTGTACTGACGGTGGATCGCGTCGAGCAAAATCCGGTGCTTTCCATGCGTAATCGAGATTCCCTCATTCGCGATGTATTCGACCGTCAGGCCTTCATTTCCGGGAGTTACTTCGACCCCGGAATTGCTTTGACCGCAAATAGCGGTTGTGAAAATAAGTAAGGCAGCAAAGGCTCTTAGTATTCGCATATTTATTCTTTGTCAGTCTTCTTGCGCTCAATATAAAACGCTTTGTTAACAATTTTCCATTCGCCGTCAATTTTTAGCAGAGTCATATAGTCGACGAATCGAGCGCCGGGATAATCGAGAATAATTTTTCCGACGGCAGCATCACCCGAAACATCAACACTTTCGATATAGCGCTTTCGGTCTGCCTCATCAGCGGCGGGCTTACCCCGCATCCGGCCGATATAATCCGCGAATTCAATCGTAGTGAATTTTCCGTCGCGCATATACATCAGCTTGCCTTCGGTATGAAAAGCAGCCTTCATGTATTCGGCCTTTCCGGTTTCGTGGCCTTTTAAGTAGCTCATCAGCGGTTTCTTCGCCGCTTCTTCTTCATAGTGTTTGGCAAGCGCGGTACCGGACTGGTAACAGACGACAACAGCGAGTAGTACGAACGAAAATACTGCGAGTTTCTTCATTTTTTCTCCAGAAATGTAATAAGGAACTAAGATGATGATAGATACGCTCCACCGCAAAGCGTACCTATAGGAAAAGACAGACTAAATCGTATTACAGATTTTGCTTGAACCAAAGAACAACTATGTCTTCGACGTCCGGCTGTTCGAGTAAGATGTCCGAAGCGTGCTTCTTTCCGGACACCTCTATCATCCGTGCAGTTTTAGAGTTTGAGCGCACCATGGCGAACACATCTTTCATCAAAGCGATTTCATCTACGGATTTTATAAACAGCCAGGGGATTTTGTTGGTATCGATCGTTTTTGAGGATCGCTCACTAAACGAACCGGGGGAAAGGGCCACGTACGACTTCGCAAATCCGGTTTTCGCCGCCGCCGCTACCATCTCTTCTCCGCTGTAACTAGCTCCGACAATGCCGATTCGCGATTTATCGATCCCCGGAGTTCTTGTCATCCACTCATGGGCCGCCCCTATATCACGATCCGAACCTTTCAGGAGGGCTCTCATTTTTTCATCAAAAGGCGGCCCAAACTTACCCTTGTTGGTGCTGTCGCCATGAGCGCGAAGGTCTAGACGGAGTGATGCGATACCCTCACGGGCGAGCTTCTTTGCGAGGCCTTCATAGGCTTCCCTGGTACCGTAAGCTTTGTTGAGCAGAATCACCGCAGGTGCCGGGCGCGGGGTAAGGGGGAGAGTCAGATCTCCTACCAATTCCCAACCTTCGTTTTCAAGTTTGATTCTTCGCTGACTAAGGCCGAAGCTTCCTTCAGGTAAGCCGGGAAACGCAAAATAGTCTCCGTTAAACGTTGCAACTACGATACTTTCGCGAAACTCACCGGGTTTGCGGTCATTTAGAAGTCTCAGTTTCCCGCGAGCCGATATTAGTTCTTGAAAATTCACTTCGGCTTTGTCACTTTGTGCTTGATTCGTGAATCGCGTGACCAGTCCGATGTCGAATTTCGCATCACGTTCGGAGTAAACCTCAACCAGTTCAAAGGAATGGATGTAGTTCTTTTTGACAGCGGCTTCCCTTAGCTTCGCCCAGTTATTCCTGTAATAAAAAAGGGCTTCTTCACGGTGGTCGTTCTTGATTCGTATTCCCTGAAAAACAGTAACAATATCTGCTTGCTGTGCGAAGACATTGATCGAAAGAACAAAGATTAGAACGGCTAAACTAAAAGTTTTCATAACTACTCAAAGGAAGGTTTCTATTCCGGTCAGGTACTAAACAAGATACACCGTGAAGCACGATTTCGAAACAAGGAAAAAGGCGGGTCGAGCCCGCCTTTTGTTCAACTGCAAAATCTTTCGAGATAATGGGGCAGCATCTTGCGCCACCATTCCCAGTCGTGTCGGACATCGTGTCCCCACAGCTCAAGCAGATGTGGAATTCCTTTTGAATGAAGAACTGCAGAAAGTTCACGGCTACGATCCGGTGCTTCGTAATCGCCCTGACCGGTTACGATCACAATCGAATCCGCGTTTTGGAGTCGTGGAAGATGGTAATCGTCGTTCAGGTTCTTGAGATACATCATCGGATTGTTGAAGTAGACGTTGTCGTCGTAGTAACTCTCAAGATAGTTGTAAATGTTGTAGCTTCCGCTCATGGCAATGGTTCCGCGGAAGTTATCTGAGTGTTTGAAATACGTGTTTGCGGCAAGAAACGCACCGAGAGATGCTCCGCTCGTTAAGGGTTTCGCGTCATTTCCGGCCTCATTTCTGATCAAAGGCAAAACCTCGTCCATTATGTAGTTGTCATAACGGGAAAGCATCTCAACCTTCCAACCCGGGTGCGACTCTTTGTTCAAAAGGGAATACTTGTTAACGGAGTTGATCGAGTATGCACGAATGAGACCGGCGTCGATGAAATCTTTGATCGCATCAACCAGATAAAATCTCTCGTACTCGAGGTAATCCGCCGCGGCGGTAGGGAACATTAAAAGGGGATGCCCGGCGTGGCCATAGGACACAAGCGGCATGTCCATACCCAAATTGTGGCTAAACCAGGATGTGATTTCGCGTCTCATAAAATCTCCAAAAAACGAACTGCGAGATTAATTGAAACTAAAGAATTTGGCAAGAGAGGTGCCCGCGAAATACACGAAAAACACAAAAAGAAAACCGAAGCCTATTTAGCGCAATTTCTCATCGGTCAAATTCATTACTAATACCTGCATTACCAAAGCGAAATCGTGTCACCGTAGATGTGCGCTACTTCGTATCTTTTTCTTTTTGCAGGTCCTGCTTTTGGATGTCCGGCGGACAAGTCTCCGGATTGACCCTTATCTCACGGATAGTCGAATTGTAACCGCCATTCGTAATTTCCTTACCATTCTTGTCGACCAGCTGTAGTTTGACGGTGTTCTTACACGGTTTCCATCCCGATACCCAAACCGGTTCCCATTTTTCGATCATTTTTGCCGGCCCGCCGTTGATGGAGTAAGAAACCATGTATTTTCCTCCATCGCCTTTGAGTTTTGCGTTCGAAAGCCAGAAGTCGATCATGATTGCCTTGACGTCATCACCTTTGTAGGTTCCTTTTGGACGGCTGTACGTAAGTAGCGGCTTCGACAAATCGACATCGCCGGCATTGCTATCTTTCACATCCGTTCCTTCAGGCTTCTTAGCGTCAGCGAGCTTTGTGCCTTTGTCGTCGGTGGTCGGTTTGGCTTCGTTGGCCTTCCCGTTTTTGACAGTGAACTTCACAATCGCGAAAGCCTTTTCATTCTTGTAACTTTGGTGCCATGGTCGCGATGGGAACATCCGCAATGTATGCTCGCCGTCGGTGACATTTCGTAGTTCGAAGCCTTCATCCCACATGTAATGGGCAGCATAGGGTTGGTTATCCAGGATCACATGGACGTGGTTTCCGGTACCGTCTTCGGCTTTGCCCATCTTGTAGCCTTTTAGGTCACCGGCAATACGAATTTTCACCTTAACAGTGGAACTCTCGATCGTTTCGCCTTCCTTTGGAGATTCGACGATCAATTCCGGCACGGCATTTTCCTGTTCGCCGCGGGCCTTCACCTTGTCCTTGATTGAATCCGGAACTTCAACGACCGTGAATTCAGTGGGCTCCGGCAACCTTGGGGGATCCATGTCTTCTTTGACCGGCGCATTCGTATCGCAGCCGGCGATCAAAAACAAAAATGAGATTACAGCAATTATTCTGAGTTTCATGACTTATTTTCCGGGACTTACAGCAGGGACTGCCTCTGCTGAGAGCTCTTCCATTATTTTGCTTATTCCAAACACCTCGCCAAAATTTTCAACAATACGGTCTTCTACCTCAGTTAGCGGTATTTCTTTGCCGAGCAGCCTTTCCATAGTGGTCACAGGCTCGCCCTCACATGAGATTATCCAATCGTAGAAGCTAAGGTCAGTGTTTACGTTAAGTGCGAATCCGTGGGTCGTTACCCAGCGTTTTATGTGAACGCCTATAGCGGCGATTTTACCTTCCGTTGTGTGAACACCCGTAAGTCCTTCAATTCGTTTGCCTTCGATGCCGAAATCGTCAAGTGTTCTGATCAGGACTTCTTCAATGTCGCGCACATATTTGTGAACATCTTCCCGGTCAGGAGTCAACGAAATGACCGGATAGCCGACAATTTGACCAAGGCCGTGATACGTCACTTTGCCGCCGCGGTTGGTTTCAAACACCTTCACGCCAAGATTTTTGAGTAATTCGGCAGTTGCAAGAACGCCGTCCTGCTTTGCACGGCGGCCAAGCGTGAACGTGTGCGGATGTTCGAGAAGGATAAGATAGTCATCCTTCCTTTCTTCGATTACACGGGTCTCGAGTTCTTTTTGCAGCTTCAAACCGTCTTCGTAATCAAAGCGGCCGAGGCGGCGAACTTGTAGCAGCCTTTGTTTCATCTCTATTATGTAGATTGTAGAATTTACGAATACATTCGATCAACGTGAAAAAAATGAAAAAGATACTGAATACGCGAGTTGTTGTTATTTCTTTGTTTGCCTTTGCATTGGTTTTGACGTCGGTAATAGACGTTTCAGCACAGCGTTCTAGTCGTGCACGGAGGGCAGCAGCCGCAGCAAAGAATAAAGCCGATCTAAAGAAAGGTGCAGAAGATGTCGCGATTCAGATCAAGAACATCACCAAGTTTGTGTTTGTGTTGGGCGGCGTCGCGAACGGGATCGAAGAAATAGATAAGGACGTGCGCGAGGGAAAAGTCTCGGGTGAAATTGCCAGAAAGAACGAAGAATTTAAATCCAACGTAAGGGCCAGCGTCAGCGGAATAACCACTGCGTTGATTAAGCTCGAAAACGATTTCCGTACAAAACCGGCGTTACGGAAGTATTTGCTTGATATTGAGGGTGTTGCGGCGCGCGGCAGGATTGCGGAGGACTTCTCGGGAAGGGGCCGGTTTACCGACAGTGGGAAGGAACTACTAATGGTAGTAGAAAGGCTCGCGGACGTGTTGGTTGCGATGCCCTCGGTGTGAATAGCGAATAGCGAATAGTAAATAGTGAATAGCGAATAGTAAATAGTGAATAGTAAAAGAGGCGTCGTTCAGAGTATCGACGCCTCTTGCTTATTTGATAGTTTTCAAAACCCATTGATCTACAAAACGATCTTTTTACAATTCACTATTTTCTATTCACTATTTACCGCCTTTTTCCTCTCCAGTGCAGGTAAACCCAGCTTTTCTCGTAAAAAATCCTCGTAGGGCCCTTCGCGGAGCTCCCCATTTGCGACAAACGCCTTGTCCACAAGCATGTCGCCTTTTTCTTCAAATTTCGAAGGCTCCAGGAATATATTCCACGGCGTCGCCCATTTACGGTTATCGCCGGTCGCGGTTCGGTACTTGTAATGAAGGCTTTTCGTGCGCTTCCTCGATGAAAATGTTTCTCCAACAACAGGGAAGCTGAAACGCCACCAGCGGACCTTATTCTGAGTCTGTTCAAGGTTGCCGTACATGCTCACGCCGATTACGGCAAAGCCGTCGTCTTTGTATTTCTCGTAGTACTTCTGGGTGATAGGTGCCTGGTAATTGGTACTGTGACACCAGTGCGCAAAGTAAAAAACCTGGACCAGTTTCTTGTCCTTTGCGAAATCACGAAGAGAGACCTCTTCATCGGTCATCACGTTTTTGTAATTCCAATTCTTGTATTCAATGGCCTTCTCACCGATTGGTGCATATTCATGGTCACCATCATCAACCGCGAAAACGGGAATCGCGAGTAATAAAAGGACCAGCAACATTACAAGGCTCTTAAGTTCAAAACTTCTCATAATCCGAAATTTCTCATTTGAATAAAGGGAAAAGTAATTGTCCATTATCAATTGTCCATTGTCCATTTATTCGTCCATTTTCCGTTGTCCATTAAATCGCCGTTTTCCATTGTCACCTAGACATCTTGCCCTTCCAATAGACAAAGTTCAGATAGATCCCCGTCAACGTTGAAAGGCATGCAAGTAGTGAGAAGGTACCCGTAAGCAGTGCGTTGTATGGATAGGCAAAGAAATAGAAGTGGGCTTCACGGAAAAACCTGGTCGCAAATGAGGGCGGCGGCGTATTGATAACCTCACCGGTTTCGGCATTTATCGTAATCGACCGGACACCGCTGATAGCCTGGTACTCGACGACGCCGTTTCGTTTTTGAAGGGTCAGCGCACTGACGGGAAGATCAGTTTTCGCAAACGCGGCCGCTTTAGCGATCGCTTCATCCGGTCCGGTATTGATTTCGGAAGTTTCGATCGCCTCATACATACTGCCTTCAACCGTGCTCGGCAGCGAGTAGATGAAGCCGCTGAATGACCAAAAAAGCACAGGTAACGAAACAACGAGTCCCAGAACGATATGTGATTGATAGATCAACTTCTGCATTCGATAAGGATAAACGTTTCGACTAAGAACTGATAACTAAGAACTAATGAGAACCGTCGCCGGTAGGCGATGGCGATCAGAACCCCCGGCGGTTAAACGCGTTCAGTTTGTGTACTCATGCATTCCCGCCATCTCGCGCGAGATGACAGACCAGATTGGAAGAATATGGAGCCGCGTACACGGCGAACTGATCGTAGCCGTGGTTTTCAAACCACGGGAAGAGACGCATGAATTCAATTGTCGCTGACGCGACAAAACGATTTTTAGCAGTGTCCCGTGGACTGAAGTCCACGGCTACGATCAGATCGTCACTCCGTGACTTTTCTTGAAATCATGAGAACCGTCGCCGGTAGGCGATCGCAGAGAGAGTGTGTGGGAGTCAGAATTTACTGCCGGCGGTTCTTAGTGCCATCGCCTACCCTCCTGCCGTCCTACCTTCTTGCCGTCCTACTCTCCTGCCGTCCTACCCTCCT
>JABDKD010000130.1 GCA_013003215.1 Pyrinomonadaceae bacterium | reverse complement strand
GGCGAGAGTAGCTCAGTTGGTAGAGCATCAGCCTTCCAAGCTGAGGGTCGCGAGTTCGAGCCTCGTCTCTCGCTCCATTTATTTATTTTGGGCAATTAATAAGGTTTTGCCCAAGTAGCTCAGAGGTAGAGCGTTTCCTTGGTAAGGAAGAGGTCACGGGTTCAAATCCCGTCTTGGGCTCCATGGAGCTTAATTTTATTTGAACGTTCGATTGGAGAGATAACTTAAAGATGAGCAAAGAGAAGTTTGACAGGAGTAAGCCGCACGTAAACATCGGAACGATAGGGCACGTGGATCATGGAAAGACGACCCTGACAGCGGCAATCACGACCGTATTGGCGAAGGCGAACGACAAGGTCGATATAAGAGCGTTTGATTCGATCGACAACGCGCCGGAAGAGAAGGCGAGAGGAATAACGATCGCGACGGCGCACGTAGAGTATGAGACGGAGAACCGACACTACGCGCACGTAGACTGCCCTGGGCACGCGGATTATGTAAAGAACATGATCACGGGGGCGGCGCAGATGGACGGAGCGATTTTGGTTGTGGCAGCGACGGACGGGCCGATGCCGCAGACGAGAGAGCACATACTTCTGGGAAGACAGGTGGGAGTACCTGCGATCGTAGTGTTCATGAACAAGGTGGACATGGTGGACGACGAGGAGCTTCTGGAGTTGGTAGAGCTTGAGGTAAGAGAGCTTCTTTCGGCATATGAGTTCCCTGGGGACGACATTCCTGTAATCAAGGGATCGGCTCTGAAGGCGCTGGAAGGCGACGCAGAGTGGGAGAAGACGATCCATGAGCTGATGGACGCAGTGGACAGTTATATTCCCGAGCCGGAAAGAGAGACGGACAAGCCGTTCCTGATGCCGGTCGAGGACATCTTTACGATCCAGGGCCGCGGAACAGTGGCGACGGGAAGGATCGAAAGAGGGATCGTGAAGGTAAACGAGCCGGTGGAGATCGTCGGGATCAAAGATACACAGTCGACGGTGTGCACAGGCGTTGAGATGTTTAAGAAGCTTCTTGACGAAGGTGTGGCCGGCGACAACGTCGGGCTGCTGCTGAGAGGTGTGGACAGAGAGGCTATTGAGCGCGGTCAGGTGATCGCAAAGCCGGGATCGATCACACCGCACACGAAGTTCATGGCGGAAGCCTATGTGCTGACGAAGGAAGAAGGCGGAAGACACACGCCGTTCTTTACGGGATACAGGCCGCAGTTCTACTTCAGGACGACGGACGTGACGGGAGTTGCGAACCTACCTGAAGGAGTAGAGATGGTGATGCCGGGCGACAACATCCAGATGGAGATCGAGCTTATTGCCCCGATCGCGATGGAGAAAGGCCTCAGGTTCGCTATCAGGGAAGGCGGCAGAACGGTTGGCGCCGGAACGGTAACCGAGATCATCGAATAGTCCCGATGGGGCCATTGAGGAGTAGGTATTATGCCGCGAGATAACATCATTTTGCAGTGCACGGAGTGCAAAGAGCGCAATTACGTGACGACAAAGAACAAGAAAACCACGCCGGACAGGCTTGAGTTTAAGAAGTTCTGCAGCCGTTGCCGGACTCATACGCTGCATAAAGAAAATAAGTAGATTCGACCTTCGGGGTTCTAGTGGAGAGCGGCGCGAAATTCACGCCCTCTCCACTTTAGACTCTTTAGCCGAATTGCACGAAGGGGCATAGTGTCAACGGTTAGCACGTCGGTCTCCAAAACCGAAAGTCCGGGTTCAAATCCTGGTGCCCCTGCCAGAAGTAGTTATTGGGAGAATAGATAATGTCGGAAGCGAAAGAAGCGGCAAAAAAAGGCGGAGTCGGCGAATTTCTTCGTGCGACTCGGTCTGAGTGGGATAAAACCACGTTTCCGTCCTCTGACGATGTTCGGAACACTACGATTATCGTTATCGTCAGTGTTATTTTTGTAACCATTTACCTCTATCTGGTGGATCTTGGCTGGGTATTTTTACTCGACAGCCTGACATCAGGGGTTAACTGGCTGTTTGGAGCATAGAAGGGAAGCAACAGATGAGGCAGTGGTACTTTATTCATACTTATTCGGGGCACGAGAACAAGGTTGTCGAAAGCCTTAATGCGCGCATCCGTGACATGGAACTGAGTGAGCAGATCACAGAAGTTCTTTTGCCGAAAGAGACCGTTGTCGAGATGCGTGGCAACAAACGGATCGAGTCGACACGAATGTTCTATCCGGGTTATGTACTGGTCGAGATTGAGTGCACTGATAACGGCAAGATTCCCGATAATGTTTTCCATGCGATCAAGTCGACGCCGAAAGTCACTGGATTTTTGGGGGGAAAAAGCCCCACGCCGCTGACCCAGGAAGAAGTTGATCAAATCGTTCACAACGTTGAAGTTGCGGCGGAAAAACCGAAGCCAAAGTTTTCGTATCAGGTTGGAGAAGTTGTACGAATCAAGTCGGGACCTTTTGCGAGCTTTACCGGAAAGGTCGAAGAAGTGAACGAAGAGAAGACGACATTGAAGGTTACGGTAACAATTTTTGGCCGGTCGACGCCGGTGGAACTTAACTTCCTCGATGTAGAGAAAGTTACGTTTGCAGAAGAAGAGTAGAGATCAGAGATCAGAGAATTGAAGAATTCATTAATGAGGACATTCCCGTCTAATCGCGGGATCGTTAATCAAAAATGGCAAAGAAAATAGAAGGATACATAAAACTCCAGATACCTGCGGGTAAGGCCAATCCGGCACCGCCCATCGGGCCTGCACTTGGTCAGCATGGTGTCAACATAATGGAGTTTTGTAAGGCATTTAATGCGAAGACACAGGACGGCGATCCGGATCTAAAGGTTCCGGTCGTCATAACTGTCTATTCTGATCGTTCGTTTACGTTTGAAACCAAGACCGCGCCTGCAGCTGATCTTCTCAGAAAGGCTTCCGGGATTGAAAAAGGTTCGGGAGAGCCGAATCGCGAAAAGGTTGGAACGATTTCAAAAGCGAAGATCAAAGAGATTGCGAAAATCAAGATGCCGGATCTCAATACGACAAATGTTGAATCGGCAATGCGTACGATCGAAGGCACCGCCAAAAGCATGGGCCTAGTGGTCGAAGGGTAGTTATCCAGACACAGGGAGAGGTTTACGCCTCGTTTGAACCTTGGAGGAAACAATGAAGAAGAAAGGTAAGAAGTACCTTGCTGCGCTTGAGCAGATCGAGCCGGAAAAGAGGTACCCGCTCGCTGAAGCGGTCGCAAAGTTGAAAGAGATCGCGTTCGCGAAATTTGACGAAACGGTTGAACTCACGATGTGGCTTGGGGTTGACCCGCGACAGGCAGATCAGCTGGTCCGAGGAACGATCGTTCTTCCGCACGGACTTGGAAAATCCAAAACAGTAGCCGTTATTGCTCAGGGCGACAAACTTAAAGAAGCCGAAGAAGCCGGTGCGGATATCGTCGGTGGCGAAGATCTTGTAGACAAGATCAAGGGCGGATGGCTTGAGTTTGACGCACTTGTGACCACGCCGGACATGATGCGGCTCGTAGGGCAGTTAGGCCGTGTGCTCGGCCCCCGCGGGCTGATGCCGAACCCGAAGACGGGTACGGTGACGCCGGATGTAAAAAAGGCGGTCGAGGAAACGAAGGCAGGAAAGGTTGAATACAGGGTCGATAAGACCGGCGTAATTCACACCGCTGTCGGAAAGGTGTCGTTCGATGAATCCAAGTTGGAAGAGAATACCCGCACGTTGGTAGATGCAGTAATGAGAGCTAAGCCGGCTACCGCAAAGGGCAGATATGTGAAGAAGGTCAATCTTGCTTCGACGATGAGCCCTGGAATTCTTCTGGATGAAATGAGCCTTTCGTAGGCAGTGAGGTGCTATTAAAATGAAATCGAAACAGAGAAAACAAGAAGATCTAAAAGCACTCACCGAGCAGTTTAGTAACTCGAAGTCGGCGATAGTGCTCAGCTTTGACAAGCTGACAGTTGATAAAGATCAGGAATTTCGCGGCGAGCTGCGTGAAAGCGGAGTAAGGTACAGCGTTGTTAAGAACACGCTGGCGAGGCTGGCGGTAAAAGATACTCCTTTTGAAGAGGCGACGGAGCATTTTCATGGTGTCACATCGGTGGCATGGACAAATGATGAGCCTGTTGGACTTTCAAAAGTTGTTTCAAAGTTTGTAAAAGAAGATAAGGGAGTCTTTGAGTTTAAGACGGGAATCGTCGACGGAAAGGTAGTAACTTTCAGCGAGGTTGAGAGTATCGCGAGCCTGCCATCGAAAGAAGAACTCATTGGCAAGCTTCTTTACTTGCTTAACGCGCCGGCCCAAAGGCTTGCGACAGTGCTTAGCGCGATCCCGAGAGATCTCGCTGCTGTGGTGAAGCAGGTTAGCGAACGCGAAGGTGACCTTCCCGAAGCGAAGGCAGAGGAAGCACCCGCGGATGATGCAAAAGAAGCCGACTCTAAGGAAGAGAAATCCGCTGACGAAAGCGGTGAGGCCAAGGAAGAATCTAAGTCCGGTGATGATGCCGGGCCGGCAGACGAGAAGGAAGAGTCAAAAGATGATTCCGGTGACGAAGCTGCCGCAAAAGAAACTCCGGAAACTAAAGACGACGGTGGTGATGAGCCGGCGGACGAAAAGGACTCGGAATAATTTTTACTAAACAGCCGTACTCAAGGTAAAACGGGCGGAGCGATTGTCAGGTCGCTTTTACGGCTCGGATACCAGCAGGTTTGTGATGCAGCGAATTGGCGGGTATTCCGTTGGGTTCATGCGGCTTAAAACTTGAACCCTAGTTAGGAGGAAGATTAAAAATGGATAGAGAAAAGATTGTTGACGCACTGAAGGAAATGCCGCTGATGGAAGTCGCGGATCTCGTTAAGGATATTGAGGAAGCCTTTGGAGTATCGGCTGCGGCGGCGGCGGCACCGGTGATGGCCGCTGCGCCTGCTGATGGTGGCGGAGCTGCTGCTGCAGAAGAAAAGGATGCCTTTGACATTGAATTGACGAGTGCGGGAAGCAGCAAGATCAACGTAATTAAGGCCGTTCGCGAAGTTGTTGGCGGACTCGGACTTAAAGAAGCCAAAGAGCTTGTTGAAGCTGCTCCGAAGGTCATCAAGGAAGGCGTTTCCAAGGATGAAGCTGAAGAAATCAAGACCAAGCTCTCTGATGCCGGTGCAACAGTTGAACTTAAGTAGATGAGTTGATAACATTTGTGGTAAGTGTCTCTAAACAGGCAAGTTTTTGCACTTGCCGCAAGTGTTCTTTTTGAGACGAATCCATTAGGCGTGGGTTTGGTGCAGGAGAAGGCTAAATGCCTGATCTTGTTGGGGTTGTCCTTTTAATGACACTCTCTAAAATTTTAAACCACCGAAAATAGCTGCTTTTCGGAAGCGGTTGGGGCGTACTGTACCCTGACCGCATTTGCCGTCTTTAAAAGTCGGTAGAACCCAATTGCCCGAATCGTACCAAGTCGCGGCGATTAAAGCAACAAAAATTTTTGGTCAGATTTCGCAATACTATGATTAATAACCCTCTTCAAAATAGCTCGAATGGTCTAGGCAGGAGAACAAGCAAAGCGCCGGAACGTGTCGATTTTTCTAAAATTACCACGTCCGCGCAGATTCCGAATCTGATCGAGGTTCAGCGGGAGTCGTATGACCGATTTCTGCAAATGGACCTGATTCCGGAGGAAAGAAGGCCCGTCGGATTACAGGCGGTTTTCCAGACGATCTTCCCGGTTTCGGACTTCCGCGAAACTGCAACTCTAGAGTTTGTCGAATATCAAATCGGAAACTGGCAATGTAAGTGCGGAAATCTGGAAGGACTTGAGCATCTGCGTGCCAATTGTAAGGACTGTTCGGCGAAGATCCGGATCGATCCCTTTGGATCCTCGGAAGTCCTGTGTAACAACTGCCACAGTTTCAACACAGTTCGACCCAATTTATGCCCGAACTGTGGTGAGCCCGTCGGTTTGAAGCACAAGCACGACCAACAGGAATGTCAGGAGCGCGGTGTTTCCTACAGTGTCCCACTGAAGGTGAAGATCCGTTTGACGGTATTTGATAAAGATGCCGATACGGGCGTTGCGACAATCCGCGACATTAAAGAAGAGGAAGTGTTCTTTGGTGAGATTCCGCTAATGACGGACAACGGTACGTTCATCATCAACGGAACAGAACGGGTTATCGTTTCGCAGCTTCACAGGAGTCCCGGTGTCTTTTTCAAGCAGGACAAAGAAGCGTTCAGCACGAAAATCATTCCTTACAGAGGTTCCTGGATCGAGTTTGAATACGACCACAAGGGAATTCTGCACTCGCGTCTCGGTAAGCGAAAGCTTTTGGCAACGATTTTTTTGAGGGCGCTTGGCCTTTGGCTTAAACCGCAGATCGACATGTCCACTGCTTCTGATGCGATTCTCGAAGAGGTAGTTAAGAACGCCGAGTACTCGAATTCCGATCTTATCGAAGAGTTTTACACAACTGATGAGGTATTGGTTGATAACGGCAAACTGAGTATTGCTGTTTCCAAGGATGGAGAGACGAATCTCATCGGTATGCGTGTCGAGGATGCAGTTAAGAACAAGAAGGACACGTTGGTCAAAGCCGGCCGAAAGGTCTCGAAGTTGGGCATGCGCGAGATTCGTGCGGTCAAACTGAAGGCAGTAGAAGTTGGCCAAACTGAACTTGCCGGCGCGTTCGCGGTTGAAGACGTTGTCAATACGGAAAGCGGTGAGGTGATTGTTGAAACTAACACGGAGATCACATCCGCTCTGCTTCAGGAACTGATCGAGCAAGGTGTTAAATCGTTCAAGGTGTTTTTTCCTGAAAGGGACAAGATCGGTCCCGTTCTTTCTCAGACTCTGGTTAAGGATGCAATCGGTAAGCCGGTTGACGCATTGCTTGAGATCTATCGAAAGATGCGCCCGGGAGATCCCCCGACTGTACCGACGGCCTACAGGCTGGTTGAAGGCATGTTTTTTGACAAGCGAAGATTTGATCTATCGCGAGTCGGAAGGCTGAAGTTCAACATCAAGATGGGCAGAAAGGAACTGAATGATATCGAAAATCAGTTGCTTGAAGCACGCGACTTCATAGAGGTTGTAGATTATCTCTTTAGGATGAAACGACAGCCGGCTGAGTACTATCAGGATGATATCGATCACCTCGGTAACCGCCGTGTAAGGGCTGTTGGTGAGCTCCTCGAGAATCAGTTCCGAATTGGTCTCGAACGAATGGAGCGTGCGATTAAGGAGAAGATGTCGATACAGCAGGACATGTTCACCACGATGCCGCGCGACCTTGTGAATGCGAAGCCCGTGACTGCTGCAGTTAGGGAATTCTTTGGTTCCTCGCAGTTGTCGCAGTTTATGGACCAGACGAATCCGCTTTCTGAGATCACCCACAAGAGGAGGCTTTCTGCTCTCGGGCCGGGTGGTCTTTCGAGGGAACGCGCGGGATTTGAAGTTCGTGACGTCCACCCGACGCACTACGGTCGTATCTGTCCTATCGAAACACCTGAAGGACCGAACATCGGACTGATCTCATCACTCTCCTGTTTTGCCCGAATCAATGAATTTGGATTTATTGAGTCGCCGTACCGAAAGGTCGAGAAGGGTCGTGTTATTGAGTACGTCAAGGTTTTGAATGGCGGCGATACTGGGCTGAAGCCGAACACCCATGTCCCGCTCAAAGAAGTTGAGAAAGAGAATAAGAAGATCAAGGGTAAGAAGCGAACGGCTGAATTCGAGCCGTTCCCGTTCTACCTGACTGCCTGGGACGAGGACAAATATACGATCGGCCAGGCTAATATCGAACTCGATCATCTGGGTCGTCTCGTAAATGAAAGAAACGCAGCGCGACTCGCGGGTGAGTTCATCACAGCTTCAAAGGATGACATCCAGTATATGGATGTCTCGCCGAAACAGCTTGTTTCGGTTGCTGCATCGCTCGTTCCGTTCCTCGAAAACGATGACGCGAACCGCGCCCTCATGGGATCGAACATGCAGCGTCAGTCGGTTCCTTTGTTGAGGGCTGAGTCGCCTTACGTCGGTACGGGAATGGAGCGTATTGCAGCGCGAGATTCAGGTGCGGTAGTTGTCGCGAAACGAGATGGCGTCGTCGACTATGTCGACAGCGAAAGGATTATCGTTAAGGCTGACCATCAGGTTGGCGGTTTGATCTCGCGTGAGGTAACCGCGGATATTTACTCGCTGGTGAAGTTCAAACGCTCAAACCAAAACACATGTATCAACCAGCGCCCGATCGTACAGGTCGGCGAGTCGGTTAAGAAAGGTCAGGTAATCGCTGACGGTCCATGTACTGACAGGGGTGAACTTGCCCTTGGAAGAAACGTTCTTGTTTCGTTTATGCCATGGCGCGGTTACAACTTTGAGGACGCGATCCTGGTTTCCGAAAGGCTTGTGAAAGAGGACTATTACACTTCGATTCACATTGAGGAGCTGGAGGTTGAGGCGCGCGATACGAAACTTGGTCCTGAAGAGATCACGCGGGATATTCCGAATATTGGTGAGAACATGCTTCGGGACCTCGATGAATCAGGGATCATCAGAATTGGTGCTCACGTCAACCCGGGATCGATTCTCGTAGGAAAAGTCACGCCAAAAGGTGAGACCCAACTGACAGCAGAAGAGAAACTTCTTCGTGCGATCTTTGGAGAGAAAGCGGGCGATGTGAAAGACGCAAGTCTGACGGCGCCTCCTGGAATTGACGGAACGGTTGTAGATGTTCAGGTCTTTACCCGAAAGGGACAAGAGAAAGACGAACGTTCATTGGATATCGAGGCCCTTGAGGAAGACGCGCTTCGACGCGACCTTGAGGACGAGATTCGGATTCTTACCGAACAGCGTGACCAACGGATCTATGAACTTTTTGAAGGCCGCAAGCTGACAAAGAATCTTTCAGAAGGACGTGACATTCTGCTTAAGAAAGGTACGGTTCTGAAGCGTGACAACCTCAAGGAGATACCGATGAGCCTTCTCAAGAAGGCCGGTGTTACTGCGGGAACCGTCGACATCAAGTCCGAGATCGAGGATTACTTCCAGCGAACTGAACGACAGATAAGCATCCTTAGCGATATCTACGAAGAGAAGATCGCGAAGATCAAGCAGGGTGACGAACTGCCTCCGGGCGTGATCAAGATGGTCAAGGTATTTGTCGCGATGAAGCGAAAGCTTTCTGTCGGCGACAAGATGGCCGGACGTCACGGAAACAAAGGTGTGATCGCGAGAATCCTGCCTGAAGAAGATATGCCGTATCTTCCGGATGGAACTCCGGTGGACATCGTACTTAATCCTCTCGGCGTTCCATCCCGTATGAACGTCGGACAGATTCTGGAAACTCATCTTGGCTGGGCAGGCAGAGTTCTTGGTCTTCACTTCGCAACACCGGTATTTGACGGTGCGAGCGAGGATGAGATCAAGGGATATATCAAACAGGCAAACAACCGGTATGACGAACTCGGGCTACCGCCATCGGTCGGCCCATCCGGAAAGACGAGGCTCTATGACGGCCTCACCGGTGAGCAGTTCGAGCAGAAGGTTTGCGTCGGGTATATCTACATGCTGAAACTGTCGCACCTCGTCGATGACAAGATTCACGCTCGTTCGATCGGTCCATATTCGCTTATTACTCAGCAGCCGCTCGGTGGTAAGGCGCAATTTGGTGGTCAGAGGTTTGGAGAAATGGAAGTTTGGGCTCTTGAGGCATATGGTGCCGCCCACATTTTGCAGGAACTCCTTACTTGTAAGTCAGACGACGTCGCAGGACGCTCGAAGATTTATGAAGCGATCGTCAAAGGCGCCGCGGATTTCCGTCCGGGTATACCCGAATCGTTCAACGTCCTGGTCAGAGAGCTTCAGGCGCTCTGTCTCGATGTAGAACTGATAACCGAAGATGACGTTGACGAAGAGGCTATTGCGGCCGGTGTCGAAGAACTCGTTGGCGGCTAGTTTGGCAAGTGGATTTTTGGGAGACGGTAAGAAGACCGTTTCCCGGCTCTTTATTTTGGAGAAATAGATGTTTCGATTTAGTAACGAAAAGACGCAGTTGAGTCCGAATTTTGAAGCAATTCGAATTTCACTCGCATCGCCTGAAAAAATCCGTTCATGGTCGCACGGTGAAGTAACAAAGCCGGAGACGATCAATTACAGGACGTTTAAGCCAGAAAGGGACGGACTGTTTTGTGCACGTATTTTTGGACCGGTCTCAGACTGGGAATGTCTCTGCGGAAAATACAAAAGAATGAAGCACCGCGGCGTCGTTTGCGACAAGTGCGGAGTTGAGGTAACTCAGTCGAAGGTGCGTCGTGAAAGGCTCGGTCATATTGATTTGGCAAGCCCGTGTTCACACGTGTGGTTCTTTAAAGGACTTCCTTCACGTATCGGCCACCTGCTCGATATCACTTTGAGAGATCTCGAGAAGATTCTTTATTTTGAACTGTATATCGTGGTAGATCCGGGTGATGTTGAAGATCTCAAGGAGAAGGATCTCCTTACGGATGAGCGATATCGTGAGTTGATGCAGGAATTCCCGCACCAGTTTGTTGCCAAGATGGGCGCTGAAGCGATCAAGGAACTCCTGATGCAGATCGATATTCCGGAGCTTGTTGATGAGCTGCGCGTGAGAATGAAGACTGAAACTTCGCAGCAAAAGAAGTTGAAGTTCTCAAAGCGGCTCAAAGTGGCGAATTCATTTCTTCGTTCCGGTAATAAGCCGGAATGGATGATTCTGGATATCATTCCGGTCATCCCGCCTGAACTGAGGCCTCTGGTTCCGCTTGATGGCGGACGATTCGCGACCTCTGATCTCAACGATCTTTACCGACGTGTGATCAACCGGAACAACAGGCTCAAAAAGCTCATGGAGCTTCGCGCTCCGGAAGTAATCGTTCGAAACGAAAAACGTATGCTTCAAGAAGCTGTTGACGCGTTGTTCGATAACGGCAGACGGGGTCGAGTGCTTCGCGGTGCAAACAACAGGCCGCTCAAATCGCTTTCAGGAACGCTGAAAGGAAAACAGGGAAGATTTAGACAGAACCTGCTTGGAAAACGTGTTGATTACTCCGGCCGTTCAGTGATCGTTGTTGGGCCTGAGCTAAAACTTCACCAGTGCGGACTTCCGAAGAAGATGGCGCTTGAGTTGTTTAAGCCATTTATTTACAACAAGTTGGAGAAAGATCTGCACGCTGCGACAATCAAGCAGGCACGTGAAATGGTTGAGCGCCAGGAACCGATCGTTTGGGATATCCTTGAAGAGGTTATTCGGGACCATCCGGTGCTTCTGAACCGTGCGCCAACGCTTCACAGGCTCGGTATTCAGGCGTTTGAGCCCGTCCTCGTTGAAGGAAAGGCGATCAAGATTCACCCGCTTGTATGTACGGCGTTCAACGCCGACTTCGACGGAGACCAGATGGCGGTACATATTCCGCTTTCGGCCGAAGCTCAAATCGAAGCATCGATGCTGATGCTTGCGTCAAACAACCTTCTAAGTCCGGCAAGCGGTCAGCCAATTACTGTTCCGTCACAGGACATCGTACTAGGGTGCTACTACTTGACGCTCGACCGCGATGGGTTGAAGGGTGAGAACAAGATTTTCGGATCGGTTGAAGAAGTGTTGCTTGCACTCGACGCTAAGACCGTCGATACGCAGGCAAAGATCAAACTGCGTTGGAGCGGTGATCTGATTGATTTGAATCAGGAGCACAATGCGCAGGACGTGATGCGCGGCCGAATCCAGAAGGATGTTGTTCGAACCATCGATACAACGGTTGGAAGGGTCGTGTTTAACGACCGCCTGACACGTGATGGTCTTCCGTTTGTAAACGGAACCCTTAAGAAGAAAGGCCTGCAGTCACTCGTGAACTTCTCTCACCTGAGATTGGGTCATGAACAGACGGTTGCGCTTTTGGATGATCTGAAAGAACTCGGATTTCTCTACGCGACCAAGGCCGGCGTTTCGATCGGTATTGACGACATGGTGACCCCGCCGAGCAAATCGAAGATTATCGAGGATGCAAGGGGCGAGGTTGACAAGCTTCAGCAGCAGTATGAAGACGCTACGATGACCGACCTCGAGCGTTCGAACAAAGTTACCGCGATTTGGTCAGAGGTAACTGACAGAGTCGCCAAAGAGATGTTCAAGGCCATGGACGTTCGTGAGAAGAAACGTCAGGAGCTGAATCCGATTCTCGTGATGGCCGATTCCGGTGCGCGTGGTTCGGAAGCTCAGATTCGCCAGTTGGCGGGTATGCGTGGATTGATGGCCAAACCCTCGGGTGAGATTATCGAAACACCGATTACCGCGAACTTCCGTGAAGGTTTGAACGTGCTGCAGTACTTCATCTCGACACACGGTGCACGTAAGGGTCTTGCCGATACTGCGCTCAAGACTGCGGACTCGGGTTACCTGACCCGCAGGCTTGTGGACGTTGCACAGGACGTAATCGTTTCCGAGGTCGACTGCGGCACGCTAAAAGGCATTTGGTCGAAGGCGATCGTTCGAAACGGTGAAGAAGTTGAATCACTTCGTGACCGGATCGTAGGTTGTACCGCTCTCGATGACATCATCGATCCGGTTGAAAACACAGTAATCGTCAAAGCGAATGAGGAGCTCGATGAGGATCTGGCCGGTCAGGTTCAGCTCTCCGGACTGCAACAAGTTAGAATCAGATCGCCGCTGACCTGTGAGTCCCGCCGCGGTATCTGCGTCAAGTGTTATGGACGCAACCTCGCGATGGGCCGAACGGTCGAAATCGGTGAAGCTGTTGGTGTAATTGCCGCCCAGTCGATTGGTGAGCCGGGCACGCAGCTGACGATGAGAACATTCCACGTGGGTGGTACAGCTCGTCTCGAACAGGAAACGAAGCACGCCGCCGCTATGGACGGTACTGTTCAGTTCCATGATCTGAACGTGATTGAAAACCGCAACAAGGAAAAGATCAATATCAAACGTCAGAATGCCGAGTTGGCCCTTATGGACGACCGCGGCAGGGAAGTCGCTCGATATGCGATCGTTTATGGTGCGCAAATCTTTGTGAAAGACGGCCAAAAGGTCAAAGAGGACGAAATTCTTGCGCAGTGGGATCCGTTTACCTATGCGATTCTCACCGAAGCCTCGGGTAAGATCAAATATCGTGATCTCACCGAAGGAAAAACGGTTGAAGAGGATATCGATAAGGTCAGTGGCCAGAAGCGCCTCGTCGTGAAGGATTCTGACGAGAAGAACCAACCTCGTTTGGAGATTCGAAAAGGCAGCAAGGTACAGAAGACATACCAGATGCCGATTCGTGCGAACCTTATGGTCGAAGATGCAGCCGATGTAAGGGTCGGAGACATCATTGCCAAGATCCCGCGTGAAACCACAAAGAACAAGGACATCGTTGGTGGTTTGCCTAGGGTAGTCGAGCTCTTTGAAGCCAGGAGGCCTAAGGAGACTGCAGTGATGAGTGAAATTGACGGAACGGTCAGTTTCGGTTCGATTACAAAGGGTAAACGTAAGATCCTTATCACTTCGGAAGATGGTGACGAGCACGGATACGATATCCCGCGCGGAACCCATATTAGTGTGCAGGAAGGCGATCGGGTGAAGGCCGGTGAGCCCTTGATGGATGGTCCGCTGAACCCCCACGATATCTTGCGTGTACTCGGTATGGATGCACTCCAGGAATATCTCGTGAATGAGATCCAGGAGGTTTACAGGCTGCAGGGTGTCAACATCAACGACAAGCACATTGAGGTGATCGTTCGCCAGATGCTTCGTTGGGTTAAGATCAAGGACGTCGGGGACACCGAGTTCCTTCTTGAAGAACAGGTTGATCGCTTCCGCTATGAGGATGAAAACCGCAGGGTCCTTGATGAGAAAGGCCAGTCGGCAAGTGCCGAGCCGCTGTTGCTCGGTATTACGAAAGCATCTCTTTCAACCGACTCCTTTATTTCTGCCGCAAGTTTCCAGGAGACGACCCGTGTTCTTACCGAAGCGGCAATCTCCGGAAGAATCGATTACCTGCGCGGTCTGAAGGAAAACGTCATTATGGGACGTCTGATACCTGCGGGTACCGGAATGAAGTATTACCGGAACATCAAGGTAGACGACGACCCGACGATCAATCTCAGGCCTCCGCAAGAGATGGATGAGTTTTCAATCCGTGGCGGTAAGCCCGGAGCAGATATTCCGCTCGTTGCGGCCGGAAAGAAAACGGAAGCAAAGTCTGACAAGAAGGCGGAAGCCGCTAAGGAAAAATAGGCTTTTCTTCTAGATTAGTTATTCGGCCGGACGAAAAATCGTCCGGCTGTTTTTTTTGTAACACAGGCAGGCAGGAAGACAGGAAGGAAGGAAGGAAGGAAGGCAGGCAGGCAGGCAGGCAGGCAG
>JABDKD010000193.1 GCA_013003215.1 Pyrinomonadaceae bacterium | reverse complement strand
CCTCAGACCTCAGACCTCAGACCTCAGACCTCAGACCTCAGACCTCAGACAAAAAGATTGCAAGATTCTTGTCCTCGTTCATTCCTTCTAAGAGGG
Organism: Pyrinomonadaceae bacterium; assembly: GCA_013003215.1. Taxonomy (GTDB): domain Bacteria; phylum Acidobacteriota; class Blastocatellia; order Pyrinomonadales; family Pyrinomonadaceae; genus Aridibacter. The sequence continues at coordinate 25,674 of JABDKD010000193.1, read as the reverse complement.
CATTATGAAGAATCTAGTACTCACAACCGCGACAATCGTATTGATAATCACCGTTTCCGCGCTTTTTATTAACGCGCATTACATGGAACTTCCTACTATCGAGCTTGAACATATGCCGGTAGAGGTGTCCCAAACAGTGGGCAAGCCGGGCAAGACCCTAAAGGCGTTTCGATCAAAGGCAGAACTGGAAAAGTTCCTTCGAGAATTCTCAAAGAAGGCGGAAAGAAGAAAAGCCGAAAATAAAATGGTTGCTAAATCGCCAAGTCCGACTGCGGATGCTTCTGCCGCATCAGAAGGCGAATCGATTACAAACAATCAACACGCGGGTGTGGACGAGGGCGGTATTGTAAAACTGCATGGCGACCATCTGGTAATCCTGCGTCGCGGAAGGTTGTTTACAGTGAGAATCGGCGACAGGGCTCTGAGGCCTGTTTCGGCAATTGACGCATATCCTCCCGATGCCAATCCCGGCGGAACGTGGTACGACGAGATGCTCATTTCCGGCAATACAATTGCAGTAATCGGTTACAGCTATGCCCGAGGCGGCACCGAGGTCGGACTTTTTGACATCAATCGAAGCGGAGGCCTCTCGTATCGATCGACATATCACCTGAAGTCCAATGACTACTACTCTTCACGGAATTACGCGAGTCGTCTGATCAAGGGCAAACTCATCTTTTATACACCCCAGTATTTGTGGATCAATCCGAACGATCCGACGGAGCGATTCCCCGCGATTCGAAAATGGCGCAAAGGCGCTACAAAAAACGAGTTCCGCAAGATCGTAGCCGCAACAAGGGTTTACCGTCCGGCACAGAAGATCGAAAGTCCTTATGGCCTCGCACTTCATACGGTCACCGTTTGCGATCTCAACACCAGGGAATTCGACTGTGAGGCCACAGGCGTGATCGGTCCTGCGGGACGTGTATTCTACGTATCGCCTAAATCCGTATATGTATGGACGACAGACTGGGTGCGGAGAAACAACAGATCACAAACTCGATCGGTACTCTACAAGATGCCGCTCACCGGCGGCGCGCCTCAGGCTCTTCGAGTGTCGGGGAGCCCCGTAGATCAGTTTTCATTTTTAGAAAGTAATGACCACCATCTCAACGTCCTGGTTCGAAACGACGGAGGCGGCGAAGCGATGTGGGGCTCAGAGGTTTCCAATGGCGATATCGCGCTTCTTCGCGTGCCGACCTGGAGCTTTTCCGACGGCACAAGAAACGCATCGCACTGGAACTATAAGCCGCTTCCGCGGGTTGAGGGCTACACGCTCCAGAACCGATTTGTAGGCGATCACCTCCTGTACGGTACGGGCAATGGGTGGGGACGCCAGAACAAAAAGGCCTCTACGCTTTACGCTGTGAACTGGAGGTCCGGAGCGACTGATGAACTTCCTCTCGAGCACACGGTCGACAGGATCGAAGGACTCGGCAAGGATGCACTCGTTGTAGGAACACGCGGAAAGGATCTTTACTTCTCGCCGGTGAAACTTAGCGGGGAGCCGAAGGTAAAAGCGGGATACGTCAGACGGAACGCTTCGCAGGGTGAGCTTAGAAGTCACGGCTTTTTCTACCGCCCGAATGGCAGAAACTCAGGTACGCTTGGTCTCCCGATTGCGGAGGCAGGACGTCCGGGTTACAAGCACCTTGTTCAGGGCTCGGCGTCGATCCTTTTCTTGAAAAATGACTCTTTAAAACTCAAGGAAATAGGAACTCTAGCGTCGGGAAATACCCGCCAGCCGAATGACAACTGCAAGGCATCGTGCGTTGATTGGTACGGAAACGCCCGGCCTATTTTCCTCCGCGGACGCATTTTCGCATTGCTCGGTTACGAACTTGTCGAGGGCACTTCAAACAGGTCCGGGATACGAGAACTTCGGCGAACGAACTTCTCACCGGTGAAGGGAAAGTACGCGAGATTGATTGACTAATAATCCCGTCACTCAAAATGGAAAAGGGCGGCCAGATGGCCGCCCTTTTTTAGTTACCGGTCGCGTGAGTATCGCACTTATGCAATCGGAGTGGCCGTATGGAAGACTGGTTTCCAGTCCGCTCCTTCTTTTGCAAAAATCGTCGTTGCGTTCATTCCCTTGGGCAAAGGATCATCTCCGCATGTGCCTTCCATCGCTCCCTTTGTCATGTACATATAGAGGTTGTCGTTGACCTTAACCGCTTTGGATCCGGAGAAACTGGAACTGGTAATTTCGCACGGATGTTCCGTTGCAGCCTTTATCGCTCCGGCTTTGTCCAAAACGCCGTTCGGGCCGATCTCACTAAAGTTCGAACCCAAGCCTTCTTCAAAGACCGTACCGTCTTTCTTCGCCCAGGCTTCCCAAAACTTCTTGTCGAGGTCCCCGAGAGTCTTTGTCATTTCATCCGGTTCAGACTCTTCCTCCTTCTTAGCCTCACCGTCACCGGCAGGAGGCGTTTCGCCCTTGGCGTCAGATGCAGGCACCGTCTGATGATAGATCGCCTGCCAGGAATCTCCCGATTTTACATAAAGTGATGCGGCATACGACGGGCTCGGCCCCGCAAATTCTTTTCCGTCTTCTCCCTTACACGTATAGTCAGCCTCAAACTTGGTGGTCAGGAGAGCCGCGCTGTCACCGATCTCAGTGGCGGCTTCATCCATTATCTTAAAACTCTTAACCTCGCACGGGTTGTCGCCCATTGCTTTTACGGTAACTTCCTTTGGGGTAGGACCATTAGGGCCATTGCCGACGAAACCGTCATGAAGAAACCCTTCAAAAAACTTTCCGTCCTTCTTTTTCCAGGCTTCATATGCCCCATTTTCCAACTTACTCAGGGTAGTTTTGAGATCTTCCGCAGGTTTTGGTTCAGAATTGGTGCCGTTTTCAGTGGTTTCTGAAGCCTGCTGGCAGTTCGTAAAGACTAAAACTGAAAATACGAATACGATCATGAGCTTTTTCATCGACTGTTCTCCTCCATCTTAAGGTCGTCCTTTATGTTCCGGCCTTCTGCTGGTCGAATTATAAATAGCGGACAGGGGTTCTTTGGGATCTTTAACCGAGACTATGTCACGAAAAGGCGTTCCAAGACAAGATTTTTAAAAAAAGGGCGACCATCCGGCCGTCCGTAGAAGTTTTTGCTTTGGCGCGTGAAGAATAACGTGAAGCATTTGAGGTCTCGAGTTGTAGGGTCGCTGCAACCCTGTGATAATTGTTCGAACACAAACAATTGGTAAGGAGATGGATATGGCAGAAGAGAAAAAGGTTTGGTTTATTACCGGGAGTTCAACCGGTTTTGGAAAAGAGATGGCGAAGCAGGCTCTCGAACGGGGCCACAAGGTCGCCGCGACTGCGAGGGATGTTTCGACGCTTTCGGATCTGTCCGAACAGTATCCCGAATCGGTCAAAGCAATAACACTGGATGTGACGAAACAGTCTGATATTGAGAATTCGATAAAGACTGCAATCGAAGCTTTCGGTGGAATAGATGTTCTCGTGAACAATGCCGGATATGGTCTCGGTGGTGGGATTGAAGAGCCGTCGATCGAGCAGATCCGTGCTCAGTACGAAACGAACCTTTTCGGCGTGATCAACATGATGCGAGAAGTGCTGCCGCATTTTCGCGACCGGAAGAGCGGACATGTGCTGAACGTGTCTTCTGTCGTTGGGTTGGTATCGTGGCCTTCGATCGGGTATTACTCATCGACCAAATTTGCCATGGAAGCGCTCTCCGAAGCGCTCGCCGGCGAGGTCGAACACCTGGGAATAAAGGTCACAATAGTTGAACCGGGAGGGTTTCGAACCGATTTCGCCGGACGTTCATTTGTGCAGCCGGCGAACCGCATCGAGGATTATCTTTCTTCGGAACGGATCGACAATATCGGTGAGTTTGACGGAGCGCAGCCGGGTGATCCTGTTAAGGCAATCAAAGCGATCATCGACGTCGTGGAATCTGAGAACCCACCGTTGAGATTGCCGTTGGGCGAGGACGCCGTTACTGCTATTGACGAGAAACTCGAGGCGGTTCGTAAGAATGTTGACGAAATGCGTGACGTGGCAATCAATACCAAGGTAGAAGAAGATCAGGCGGAAAGCGCGGGAAATTAGGTAGAAATAATGAAAGCAGTAAGGTTAAACGAGTTTGGCGGTGTGGAGAATCTTTCGGTTGAAGAGATTGAGAAGCCACAACCGGGAAGCGGTGAGGTATTGATCCAAACGAGAGCCGCGGGTATCAATTTTGCAGACATAATGCTCCGGGAAGGAAAGTACTTGTTTCGACCGGATCTTCCATTTACTCTTGGATTTGAAGCCGCCGGAACCGTCGAGGCGGTCGGGGCTGACGTTGAAAACGTTGAGGTCGGTCAAGACGTCCTTGGCATGATGCGTGGCGGCGGTTATGCAGAGTATTCCATTGCTCCCGCCTCACAGGTATTTCCGATTCCGGATGGGATGGGTTTTGCGGAATCCACGGTTCTGTTGGTCCAGGGACTGACAGCGGTGGGTCTCCTTCGCAACCTGAAAGAGGGCCAGAGCATACTTGTTCATGCGGCCGCAGGCGGCGTCGGTAGCATTCTTGTTCAACTCGCGAAAGAAAAACGCGCGAAAGTACTCGCGACTGCAAGTTCAGACGAGAAACTCGCATTTGCAAAGGAACTCGGTGCCGATGTCGGAATCAACTACACCGAAGCAGGGTGGGACGACAGAGTACTCGAAGCGACCGATGGGCACGGGGCCGATGTGATAATTGAGATGATCGGTGGTGAACAGGGACTTCAGAACATGAATTGTCTCGCGGCCAAGGGAACCATGATTGTCTACGGTTCCGTAACAGGAGAGGATTTTCCGATCTCCGCCTTGGGGCTTCTCGGCAAGATGCAGAGAGTTGAGGGATACAATTTGAATCTTGAAACACCGGAGAATATGTTTGCGTTTACCGGTGAGTTGATGTCTTTGCTCGCTGCTGAAAAGTTAAAAATCTCGATCTCCGAATTTCCTTTGGAAGATGCGGTCGATGCGCATAATGCCATCGAAGCTCGCAGAACCACCGGGAAAGTAGTTCTTACGAGCGGTTAAAAGCTTTATGAAAAAGATGAATTCGAACCTTGCGTCGTGTCGATTGTTGACCGTCACTTTGGCAGTGTTGGCCGTGATTGGCCTTTTCGCTTCGCCGACTGTTGCGTACGAAGAAGATACCCATTTTCTGATGACCTTTGTGATTTGCCGCTCGGTCGGTTTTACCGATCAAGAGGCGCTTACGATTGCGGCGGTCGATCAGGGAATGGACGATTCCGTTACTGTAAATGCTCATGAGAATGGAGTTCCGAATATCGAAGAAGAATGGAGATGGCATGCGCTCGACCTGGAGGGCAAGATGGGTGCTGCCGGAATTATTGAGCGGCGTGATCTCCTCTTTAAGGAAGCACTTGAGGAAACCGATGAAAGGAACAAGCTGATACGGCTGGGCATCTTTTTTCACTACCAGCAAGACACATGGGCCCATCGTCATCATGAAAAAAGCAATCATCTTTCGCGCGACAATTTCACGACATTCAATACCCCCACCGGTCATGGTCCCTGGGGCAGTAAACCGGACCGCCCGCCGCTGGATCCGGTTGCAGCATTAATGTCGCTTGAGGATGGAATCGTATTCGCCTCAAGGTTTCTCGAGAGATCGATGAAGCGTGAGCCCGCGGCGCTGTTCGCAGGCTATGTGCCTAAAGGGGGGTCGATAAACAAGAAATGGAAAGACAAGAGAAAGGGTAAGTTCTTTAACCAAATAGATCTTTCAGATGAGAAACCGGGATCGACATCTCTATATTTAAAGCGTCTGATCGAGGCACAGATAAACGCGTACAAACGCAGCCGGGATGCTAACCCTTTCTACTTTGCGAAAAGGACTCCTGACAAGGTGGATTTTGAGAAGGTGCGTGGAAATCTGCAGTTCGTAGTTGGATCTTACAAAGAATCGGTCGGCGAATTTCTGGTTCCGGGGCAAGCGGAAAAGCTGGCGCAGGGATTCACAGAGATGACCACCGAACAGCTCCTGTTTCTGGGCAAAGAACGAAAGTAGTAGGCTGCATCAAGAATGGCAGGATAAGAGAAGACCGGGGCCGTCAATAATGACAGTTCCCGGCTTTTCATTTGATATAGACTTTTCTGATCGCGCCTGATGTGTGCACCGCAATTATCAATCTTCTAAGAGGTAATCATTCAGGCCTGACGGTTTTACGATGTAGCGAGGGAGACGCGGATAGCTTCAAATGTCTACGCGGCTGGCTGGGCAGCGTTTTGATTCTGTTCTTCTACCTCGTTGTACCAGCCTTCAAGATCCTCTTTCTCAGCTTCGACCCTTGCCACGCGATTTTGAGAATACTCGATCGGAATCTGCTTCAGATCCAAATGGCTGGCAAGCAGTTTGTTCGAAACTGTCAGAAGCCGGGTCTTTTCATCCCACCCTACATTCTCGATGAGTACCTGCAATTCGCTCTGATACTTCTCGCACAATCTGATGAGAGCCGTTGCTTGAGACTCGGCTTCATCAGTAATGAACTCGCCGTCATGCAGCTTACTCGCAAACAGCTCCTCAGCCCAGATCATAAGTGCCAGGACACCTCGACAGATTTCATTGACTGTTTCTGATTGTCCGGCAAGCACGTATTCCAGATCGATCGACATCAGCAACCCATTGTTGCCGAGCTCTTCTCGTATCGCCTGATAATCCGGATTCTCGTCGCTCAACATCAACAGGAATTCGTTTACACGGTTAGTTGCAACGTGCTCAAGTCCAGCGGGTTGAGCCGGACTTGCCGGGGCACCTCGTTGACCATCACGGGCATCCCCCGCGTTCTTATGACCCCGTATCATTTCGAAGATCTTTCTAATCTTCTCGCGATCCTGTGAGCCCATCGAACTTTGATCCTCACTAACGGGATTGTTTACGTCGTCCCATATCCTGGTTTCAGCCGAACTCGAAACATCATGAAATGCACCTGCGAAGTCAAACTTGTTGTTGATCAGGTCAAACAAAGGACCATTGATGTGATTTACAAGACCCGCAAAGACGTTACCAATGGTTACATTACACTCGATCGCAGCCGCGGTGACCCTTGGGTCGAAAAAGTCTTGCCCAAGATCCTTCTTGTACTGGCGCAACGCCTCAAAGCTGTCCTTATCGACGAATTCCTGAAGATCAGAAAGCGGCTTTAGTTCTGAATTGAACCGGTCGAGATCCCCAACAATCCTTTCCGCTTCTTCGTCTTCAAGTACAACCGGCTTTCCCGGCATCAATACCGTTAGCCCGTCAGCAATATTCTCCCTTGTGACCCGAAGACTTCTCATTGACTCGCTGCTGCCTTTCGTAAAAAGGCGCGTAACGATCAAGTCATATTTGCTGAGGTTGCATTCAGAGAATGGGAGCGAGCGAAATACCCGCGCTAGGGAGACAAGCAATCCGATATCAAGAAGCTTCTCAGACTCATCGTAGAATCTCCTGATATGATACGTCTCTATAACACTATTGCGCTGCTCCAGGACCTCCCGCCACGAAGCCAGTTCGCTTTCCGCGATCAGCTCGAAGTCTTTTTCTTCCTCTATTTCACCGGAGGAGTCGTTCGAGGCAAGATGCGTCAAAGCATCGTGAAGCCTGTTGGCATCAAAATGGGAACCGGAAGCAAGGCAGTTCTTTTGTTCGACCGACGCCAGGAATTTGTCGGCCATTTCAAGATCAAGGGCTTCTTCGCGCAACTGTTCAAATATTTTTGGGGTGTTTTTATCCATGGTATGCAGCTCTTTTCAAATTTGGTTTCGACGGTGACTCGATGGCTGGAGACCGATCGGTATCTTTTTCCAACCTTAAAACAAGGCTTCGGGTGGATCGATAGCAGTCATCGTGACATAAATTTCATTCAACCTGACCGAATCTTATTTCCGTCAGCCCTGTGGTCAAGATTACATAACTCTTTGAGAATAGTCATGTTAGGGGTTTTTAGTGTGAAGCGAAATAGAACCACCCGCTGATATATAAGCGCAAACATCATGCCAAGGTGCAAAATTCTACACATTAATTCAGCAAGGGAAGAAAATTTTATTGAAGGCGGAAGTATTATCGGCAAAATGCGAAAAAAAGACGGGGAACAGCAACCCCCACAGTTGGCAAATACGAGAAATTGAACAAAATCCTTGACTTCAAATATCGATCAGGATTAAAAACAAGCATATTCATTTTCTGAACTCGATTTCCGTATTTATTTTTCTTTTCATAACAGATCGCTGTATTTGGTCTGACTTTGGTCGTATTGGCAGCGCGTCGTGCGGAGGTCTCCAAGGTGCCATTCGTTTTAGCGATTAACTATTGAGCCGGGAGGACGATATTGATGCTTTGTTTGCGATGGGATTTTCTACAAGGAAGTGTCTTTGCTATTTGTATCCTTGCGTTTTTCACGGTACTTCTGGCAGTAGTTCCTTCGCATTCTCAAGTTAGCGTGTCAGTAAACAACTACGTCGCGAGCGCAGAGCAATTTGATAAGAGCCGTTCTTACGAGAAGGCTATCGCAGATTATTCGAAGGCGATTTCATTGGATCCTCAACTATACCGTGCATATATCGGACGGGGCATGGTCTATGACAAGAGGGGCTTGTATGACGAAGCCATAGAAGATTTTACAAAAGCGATCGAGATCTCCCGCGGAACATATGAAGCATTTTTCTGCCGCGGTCTGGCGCTTGCGAACAAGGGCGATCACTCGGAAGCGATACGGGATTTCTCACACGCAATTTTTCGTGATTCGAAGCAATATGAGGCGTTTTATTATCGAGCTGCTTCGAGATTTATGCTCGCGTACTATGGAACGGCGATCGGAGATCTCACTAAGGCAATAAAGCTGAATTCAAGATCCACAAGGTCATACCGGATGAGGGCGACCGCATATCTCGCGCTAGAAGAGTTCGATAAGACAATAGAGGACACCTCTGCCGCGATTCTTATCGATCCGGGCTTTTACAAAGCTTTTCATTTGCGGGCCGCCGCGTACTACTCAAAGGGACGTTTCTGGAAGGCTATCGGCGACCTCAATGAGGTGATCCGTATCCATCCCGAATTCGCACCTGCATTTGTATCAAGAGCGCGAGCCTATTGCGCGGTTGGAGACAAAGATGCCGCGAAAATAAATGAGAAAAGAGCACAGGAGCTGGACCCGTTGCTAAAAGCTCCTTGCCAATAATGCTCAAGGACTATTCCTACCATCTCCTGATTTTTTTGCCTATTTCGCGGACCTCCTGATCAACCGGCGCATTTTTGAACTCACCGGCTGACTCGCACCGCTGTAATTCGACATCACGATCGCAATCCATCCCGAGTCGCGAAACATATCCAGATTGGCACTAATACCGGTGAACCCACCACCGTGGCCAAATCGATTGCCGTCCTCCGACACCCCAAAACCGAAGCCATAGGAGGGTGAAAAGATATCGGGTTTTGCGGTCGTGAATTCCTTGACGAGTTCCTTACCTACGATCTTGTTTCCCATTAGTGCGACGGCAAAGAGGTAGAGATCTTCGGCCGTGGAATAGCAACCACCCTGTGGTCCGCCCCTCATGACGTGCATAAAGATGTTGTTTCTGAACTGCACCCCGGTTTCATTAAAGACTTTATCGTAGCCGACTGCGAGATTCTTGTTTACCCTGTCCAGTTCGAAACAGCCCGTGTGCTTCATCCCGGCCGGCGCGAGAATATGCTCATCGACAAACTCGAAGTAGGACTTGCCGGATGCGACTTCTATTACCTTTCCAAGGACGAGCATGCCGGTGTTGCTGTACTGCCAGTTGGTTCCCGGTTCAAACCGAAGTTTTTCATCCGGTTTTGCGAGTGCCATCATGTCGTCTACAGTCCTGATGCTGCCTCTGGAACGCTCCCGCCATTTTCGCGTGAAATATCCCCCAAGTCCCGCGGTGTGACTCAAAAGGTGCTTGATCTTTATCTTCTTAGCGGACTCTGCGTCCGGAAAATCCGGTACAAACTTCGAAAGCGGATCATCTACAGACAGCTTGCCCATCTCAACCAGTTTGGCAATCGAAAGCGCGGTGAACATCTTGTTCATTGAGCCGAGATTGAACTTCGTGTTGATACGGTTGGGAGTGTTGAAATCTTTGTTCGCGATTCCGTACGCGCCCTTAAAGAGAACCTTGTCTCCCTTCGCGAGAAGCACGCTTCCCGAAAAGACATCGGCATTCGCCAGCTTGCCCACATAGCTCTTAAGCTCTGAACCAATCTCCGCGGAGGACAGTTTCGTCGCGCTCTTCTCATCACCGTCGACCGCTCTCGTGCCGAGACCAATGATTTTGTACGGGGGATTCGGGTCAACCCTAACCGAAAGACCGTTGTACTCACCTGTAAGCCTGCTCTTAACCCTGAGAGTGACCCGGTTCTCCTCTCGAGCAGCCACATCGACCACATCAAATCCCCTGCTTGTGTCTTTCACAGTCAAAAAGAAATTGAGATGGGCCGACATCGGAAGGTTTAGAAAATCCCCACCGAAATTTGATTTAACAAACTCTTTAAACTGAGCTGTGTTTGAGTTGTTGATCTGCTCGACAAACTGCCGCGCACGTTTCTCTGCCGGGTCCGGATCTTGCGCGATCACGGCGGGGGCGATAGTTAGTATTGCCAACAAAAGTAAAAGTTTGAATTTCATAAATACCTCTCTATTTAAGTCATTATGACCAAAATACGAAACTAGTCAAACGTTTTTATAGGGGTTGCGAGTAGTGAGCCACGAAAATCACGAAGTGACACGAAAGAAAAGCATCAACAGGAATTGAGGGAATAAAGGGATGGTTGGCTTGGTTCGACGTAAATTTGACCCGGCTTTTCTCTCATTGGAGTTCATCTGCCTTGGACTCAGAACACGGACTCAGGTAATCTCGCCATAACCATGGTGATGGAGCCAAAGAAAAACATACAGGAATCAGCAAGTGACCTTGGAAGTTCAGATCTGTTGCTGCTCAAAGAAAATGCTCTGAACGTTGCCGCAGAAGGTATTACGATCGCCGACATGCGTTTGCCGGAGCAGCCCCTGATCTACATAAACGAAGGATTTGAAAGGCTTACCGGCTATTCTGCGAAATCGATGATCGGTAAGAACTGTCGTTTTCTCCAGGGAAACGACACAGATCCTGAAACTGTTCAGAAGATTCGGGATGCCTTGGCCACCGGCAATGAATGTACGGTTGAGATTCTGAACTACGATAGAGATTCGAGGCCTTTTTGGAACCGGCTGTCGCTAACTCCCGTGATAAATGACGCCGGAGAAGTGACTCATTTTATAGGTGTTCAGTCCGATATCACGGAGATCAAGAATACTGAAGAAGCCTTACGAAAAGCTAACAACCAACTGGAGATCGCAAACCGCCGGATGACCCGAAACCTGGAGGCTGCAGCGAGAATCCAACGCTCGCTGCTGCCGGAGAGAGAGCGTCAATTTGACGGCATCTTGTTCGCCTCGCTGGTTCAGCCTTGTGATGAGCTGGGTGGTGACGCGCTCAATTGGGTCCCATTGGGCGAAAACCGTTTTGCTGTTTACACAGTCGATGTCAGCGGTCACGGCGTGCGTGCGTCATTGTTGTCGGTGACCTTAAGCCACTGGTTCTCGAGGATACTTGAGCTTCCAGCATCGAGTAACTTTTCGTCCTCACCGGTTGAGGTAGCCGAGGTTCTCAATAGCCAGTTTCAAATGAGCAGTGAAAACGTCCAGTATTTCACGATGTGTTTTGGGGTTGTTGACCTCGATCAAGGAGAATTTCGGTTTGTGACAGCGGGCAGTCCACCCATTGCCGTTCTTCGCAGTACAGGTGAAACTGAGATTCTGAATATCGAGGGATTTCCGATAGGACTTGTGGAAGAAGCGACATACTCTGAGAGCATGATCACGGTGTCCAAAGGCGATCGGGTGTTTGTCTATACCGACGGTGTTATTGAAGCGGAAAATGAAGATGGTGAGGGATTTGGAACGGAGCGTTTGGCGGACAAATTGCTGGGCACGAAAAGCCTGACCCTGGCGAACTCACTGGATTCAATCCTCGACGCCGTATCTTCTTGGGAATTCGGTGTCGGCCATCGAGATGACTGCTCTCTGCTTGCCTTTGAAATCGAGTAATTCAACCGTTGTTTTTATTGGTCGCCTGTTTTCGGGTTCGAATAGATCGCCAGATAAATCGCCCAGGTTATCGGAATAACCGTAAAAAGAACAGCAAGAATGATCTGGGTGATTCCCTGATGGATACCTTCGCCTTCAGACCAGTTTATAAGACCATACGGAATCGCAGCGACGATCTGAGGCAAGCCTAATATCAGTTCTGTGGAAATGTATGTTACGAACGGCTTCCGGCCGAGAACAAACGCCGATCCAATTGCAAAGACCCAAATTGCGGTAAGCCAACCCAGCAGACTGTGTCCTAAGATGCTCCAGCCAATACGCGGGTCGACGAACTCCCTGCTTCCCAATTCTAAATCGAAACTTCCGGACGATAGATAAAGGTACAGTGCAATCTGAAGCACCGAAATAACTACAAGATAAATACCCAGGATCCTCGAGGACATGGAAGCTCGTATTCGGGTCATTTGTCAGATTCATCCAATCTTTTCTTAATCGCTTCTCTCATTTGAGCCTTACGCGATGCAGTGAGTTCCGGAGAATCATCTGTTTCCAGTAGATCCAGGGCTCGACGATTATGCTTTGCGGCGAGTTTGTCTTTACCCGTCTTAGAAGCGAAATAGGCGACATAATAGTTAACCGTTGCGGAATTCGGATAGCTGTCGAGCGCCAATTGGTAAAGCCGAAAACGATTGGTGTATTTGGGATCTTTCTTCCAGGCGAGCCAGTCCTTCATGTCGTTGTAGAAACTGATTGAGAATGGCGTCAGGTCTTTCTTCTTAAGCTTAGAATACGTCGTTTCAAGGTGCTCGATTCCTTGTTTTGTAAACGCGTCCTTGAGATTGGTCATACTCGGCGGTACAGGTAACCCCTGCTTGGTCTCAAACGAGTCAATTGGGCCTGTAACTGCGGTTTTCGTCAGTCGAGCCATGCTGAGGCTATCGTCAAGCAGGTGCGCCTTAAAGAAGTCAGTGCACAGTTCGGCGCCTCTCTCAAACCCATAAGCGACATCTCCTTTTGGCTTACCGATTATCCCGGGCACAAACCTCTCGAACGGACCATAGTTCAGAAAGTGAAACTCGGACATTTTCGGAAAATGAGCCAAATACCTGGTTGAATATTTCAAGTGTTCAATGTTTTTTGGGTCAATAGAGGGATGTGGCGCGTAGATAGCGAGAATCGGTTTATTGACGGCTTGTGGGTCATAAAAAGGCGTTCCGCGAAGGATTCTTTGTTCGAATGCACTCAAAAGTCCTCCCTCGAGGCTCACCATGCAATCGACGTTCTGATTTCGAGTGTGATAGGCGACGATCTGCGATGATGTGTTTGCGTTTCCAATCATACAGATCTTCGTGTTATCCACATTCGGAAGCTCCAGGGTCTTACCCACCGCGAAATCCAGATCGCTTATCGCTGTTTCAAACCCCTTTACTGAGACTTCATCGGTAGAGGCTTCCCTCCCTTTGAGGACGACAGCGGCAACAACGAAGCCGTGGCTCGCAAAATATTCGCACATAATACTTTGAAACGCCGGACTTCCTCCGTTCGGGAAAACTATGAGGGGGAACTCGCCGTTAACGGGTACTGCATTTTCAAACGCATTCGTCTTGAGTTTCTTTAGGGTATCCAACTTAGCCCGCGTGAATGATCCGCCTCCTCCCAGCGCATTTGTTTTGTAAATAAACTGGGCATCACCGAACGCTCGTCTTGCTTTGTCCAGCGGCCTGAAATCCGTTTGTCGCGCCGTCAAATCCAGATAATGTCGGAAATCCAAGCGCCTGCTTTTGTCTGTGAGTTTAGCGGGATACCAGATGTTAATTTGCATCTGTCTACCCTTTGTTTCTCTTGTCGGGTACAGCTTTCCATCCCAATCGGAATAAGGTACGGCCGGTCGTGAAAGATCGTATGTAAAGATCGTTCGAAATCCAACCTTGTACGAGCCGGGCCGCAGTTCACCCCACATTTCGGGTATCTCGTCGCTCGCAGAGATTAGGTTGGAAGGGAACGAGAATAGAACCAACAGGGACAAAGCGAAGTAAGTAAACATATTCAATCGCGACATACTATTTCCTCTTTTTTCAAGCTTAACCTGATAATCCGGGCAAAGACTTAATTTGTTTTCTTGACGTTTGATCGTTCTAGTTTCTTGATCAATTCGGATTCCATTGACTTGGTTAGCCCCCCGGAGGGTACTTTCGACTTAGCGGTCTTTTCAACCCAGCGGATCGTCTCGTCAATCGTCTTTTCAACCGGAGTAAATTCAAATCCGTTTGCAACCGACTTCCTCATGCTTATCTGCATAAAGCCGCGGTCTTCGGAGAGCGGTGCCCAAAGGGGCAAATCCTCGAAGGATCTAACTTTGTGGGTTTTCAAAAACTCTTCGCCCGGCCAATATATCTTAGAATCTGAACCTAAATGTGTCTTTGCAATAGAAAGGAATTCCTTCCAAACCAGCTGCTTTTCACGGGGGCCCGTGCAGTTAAAGATACCGTTTAGTTTGTTCTCGAACGACTTCACCGCAAATCTTCCAACGTCATTGACATCTATAAATTGCAACGGGTCTTTTCCGGTTCCGGGACCCAGGATTTGTCTGTCTTCTTTGAGCCTATAAAGCCAATAGTAAAGATCCTTTGCACTATCCCGCCACCCTTTGATTGGCCCGGGACGCAAAACCGTGTGATTCTTCGGAAACCGCTTCGCGACAATCCGCTCTGAGCTGAGTTTCTCTTCCGCGTAACCCCATTCGGACCTGTTTGTTCGCGGTTCGACAACCTGAGAATTCTCATTGAGCCCGACTTCCTGGAAATCGCGGTAAACAGCGATGCTGGAAACGAAAATGTAGTGTTTAGCATTCATCTGCAAGGCTTTGGTTGCATCGTCGACGAGGCCTGCCTTTTCAGGCCAAACATCAATCACGACATCCCAATTCATACTTTTGAGCGGTTCATAGGCCCCAATACCCTTTTCACGATCACCCTTGATCAAAGGGAGTTCTGGTAACAGTCCGGGATTTGTGATTCCCCGGTTAAACAGTGTGACGTTGTGATCCCGCTTCAGGGCCGCATTGACTACCGCGGGGCCCACGAATTTCGTACCGCCAAGAACCAAGACCTTTTTCTTTATTGGTGTCGCCGACCGCAGATAGATCGGTCCCGCGCCTAAAGCGATCGAGGTTACTGAGAGGGTCTTGAGAAATTCGCGTCTGCTGCGTTTCATAGCAAAAAACTCCGTTAAGTCGAATTATTGAAATCAGTTAAGTATTTCCAAGCCTACACATTCTGAACAGTTGTACCAAGATTTTTTCATAGTCTGACAGCCGAATTATTGTACGATTCGATCAATTTGGTCATAATTGTGACGGAATGCGTTTCCGAAAACTAAAAGCCGGTGAGCATTTTGGCAAAACCGGGCAAAAGCAGTACTTCTCTTCCGCCGTAACCTCAGAATCCGTCTATGAGGGCAAGGCTGATCTTCCCAAGCACTACCATGAACTGGGCTTTTTTACACTTGTCCTGAAAGGCAACTACTTTGACCGAATCCACGGACGCGAGGAAGCACTAAACCCGATGAACGTAATTTGGAGGGCAGAAGGAGTTCCTCATATTGACCGGATCGGCAGGAAGGGTGGCAGGTTCTTCTTTGTTGAGATCAAACCGGAACAGTTACGAAGATTGCGCGAAGTCGAGTTCCCGCCGTCCCGTTTTATTCAGGAGACCGGTGCCCTGACCTGGCTTATTTTTCGATTGAAGCGCGAAGCTGAAATGGCGGACCAGGCATGCGATCTGATCATCGATGGGTTGACACTTGAAATGCTTGGACACCTTTTACGTAAGAGTGTCGATGGCAAGATGCCTGCGTGGCTCAAACGGGTCGTCGAAAAACTAAATGACGAGTTTACCTACAATATCAGTATCGACGAACTGGCGTCAGAAGCCGGTGTCCATCCGACGACTTTGATGAGGACCTTTCGAAAATTCCGGCAATGCTCTATAGGCGGATATGTACAAAACCTACGCGTCACTGCGGCAGCCCGCCGGTTGGCTCAAAATGATGTGCCAATTGCAGAAGTAGCGCTCGACTCGGGGTTCGCGGATCAAAGCCACCTTACGAAGATCTTCAAGAGAGTTACCGGTACGACCCCCGGCGCATTTCGAAGGAATCTGGGCTAACGTTTGAGCGTTGGAAATTTGGCTACCGGTTGCCGTGAGGATTTCTGATGGCCAGTTGGTTAGGTTGACTGAAGATCTAAGCGGAAATCACCTTGCGGGTTGCTACTGCTCCCTCTCCCGTATCGAGTCGCTCTTTTGCATGTTGAGTCTCGTGGCATTCCCGGTCCGGCAGCCCTTTTACCCCATTCATCTCTGTTAACCTCTAGGTTCCCGCAATCCAGCGACCGCATCGGGAAGTATCTTATTGACATCTCCCTCGAGCCGTAAAGTCGCCAAGCGGTCGTGTGCTGTCTCGCCCTGGTTGATTACCACATACGGCATTCCATTCTCCACCACTTGAAGCGGGACCAGCGACGCCGGCTGGACCTCCAGGGTCGAGCCGATCGAGATTGCCAGATCGGCTTCCGCTGCCGCGGCGAAGGCGCGCGCCACTTCAGTTTCGGGCATCGCCTGGCCAAAAGAGATCGTGGCCGACTTTAAAAACCCCCCGCAGGAGCACAGAGGACAGCTTTTTGTTTTCTTGAATTCCTCAAACGCAGGTGCGGGAGGTGTTCGTTCTCCACATTTTGTGCATTCGATTTCGCGGTTCGTGCCGTGGAGCTCGATCACATTTGTATTACCCGCGTCTTGATGAAGCCCGTCAATATTCTGGGTCACGAGAGTGTTCACCCTTCCCATTCGTTCCAGCTCAGCCAGGGCGAGGTGAGCTGCGTTAGGTTGGGCGTCCCGGAATTGTTCGAAGCCCTCGAGTTTATAGTCCCAGTATTCGACCCTCGCATCTTCGGATGCCATGAAATCCTGGAAGTACACAGGTTTGCGTTTCTTCCAGATACCCTTCGGTCCACGAAAATCAGGTATACCCGAGCCCGTGGAGATCCCCGCACCGGTGAATAGCAACGCTCGGGAAGAATCGTTTAACAATGATATGAGTTTCTCCAAATCTGTCCTCTTGCACCTACGCTTTCAAGCCTCCGATGTTCCTGCGACTCATTCAAAAAGCGCTGAAAGCGCTGCGGGAGCATAGCCAGTGGTAAGGCCGAAGGCCGCAGCCTCTGATTAAGCGTGGCAAACAATTTCCGGCTCTGAAGGAGCCACAATTGCATGCGGAACGCGTTGATCTGTATTACAATCCCGGCCTGCAATTTTCAATTTCGTCTCCTTCAGAGCTACAATCGTGCGAGTCAACCCATGCCAGATGCCACGTTTTCAGCGCAAAGAAAGGACTGAGTCCTGAGTGAGGAGGCTCTCCGAGTCCCCGCATCGCCATCTCGCCATCTCGCCGTCCTGCAGTCCTGCCATCCTGCACTCCTACCATCCCGCTATCTCTTTGTCCCACCTGCCAGATGTTTCTTAAATACGGCGATCGTTCGTTCCCACGCGAGTTTCGCCGCGGGCTCGTTGTAACGGGGGGTCGAGTTATTGTGGAAACCGTGCTTTGTACCCGGATACGTATGCATTTCGAAAGTAACGTTGTTGGCCTGCAGTGCTTTCCGGTATTCTTCACGCTTTGCGTTCACGCGCCGGTCATCCTCTGCATATTGGACCATCACAACGGCCTTGATCTTCGAAACATCTTCAGGAGCAGGCGAACTCCCGTAGAACGGAACGGCGACCTTCAAATCAGATCCCAATTCGACAGCGAGGTAGTTAGTCACTTCTCCTCCAAAGCAGAAACCGGTTACCCCGACATTTCCGTTTGAAAGAGGATGGGACTTCAAGAACTCCGCCCCGTTTTTCATATCGATCTTAATCTTGGCCCGGTCCAAAGTTCTTTGCATCGTTCTTCCGTCGTCATCATTGCCCGGATATCCGCCGAGCGGACTTAGCGCGTCGGGTGCAAGTGCAAGAAAGCCCTCGGCAGCCAACCTGCGGGCAACGTCTTTAATGTAGGGATTAAGGCCGCGGTTTTCATGGACGACAAGGACCGAGGGAAATGGCCCCTCGCCTCTCGGCTGTACCATGTACCCCTCCATTTTGCCCGAAATGCCGCCCGGAGATTCGTATTTGACGTAGGTCGCCTTTATCCGCTTATCGTTAAACGAAATCGTCTGAGCACTCGCATAGTCAGGCAAAAGAGCCTGGGCCATCGCAAGCCCGGAAGCACCACCTACAACGCTTATCGCGCCGGCACGCTTGAAGAACTCTCTCCGTCCCATGTCGCTGTGACAGTACTCGTCATATAGTTTAAAAACTCTTGGGTCGATCTTATCTTTGTTCATTTAAAAGTCTCCAATTGGTCGATTTCATTCTTATAAGTTCAGCCGGTCAGGATTCGTTCAATCCGGATCACTGTGCCCTCGGCCAAACATTGTCGGACGGGTTCTTGTCCGGAAAACGCCTCGAGGGATCAAAAGTGATCTTCTTGATTTTTCGCTTCCCGAAATTAAGCCTGGCGTCAAAAGTTCGTTTGCCGCCAAACCAGACATCGACCGGATATGTGACGATGGCGGTCGCCGTACCTTCCATTTTAGCGTTCGGCATTTTCTTGATTGCGGGCCCCTCGAGTTCAAACTCAACCTTGAGTACGACGGGCGATGGCATCTGGCCGGCCTGGTGAATCGTCACGACTGTTTCTTTCTTCTTCATGGCGACATTTTTGATCGAACTGTCGACCGATTCGGTTGTAAACAGCCAGTAATACCAAAACCACTCCAGATCCTCGCCAAGCGCGTTGTTCATAAAGAACATGTAGTCCCAAGGAGACGGATGTTTGAATGCCCAGGTTTTTGTGTAGTCGCTCATCGCTTTTTGAACGGCCTTGTCGCCGACGATCCCGCCAAGCATCGATAACATTAGAGGTGTCTTTCGGTACGTTTGAAAACTATAGCCCCTGCCGGCGTAGTTGGCGTTCCACATAAGGGGAGCCTCGTCATCGCTTCCGCTGATCCTACCGTAGCTTTGTCCAAGTCCGTCGAGGTTCGGTTCCTTACCGGCGAGATGCGCACGGGAGAGGATATTCATATACGAATTAAAACCCTCGTCCATCCATCCGTAGCGTTTCTCGTTGTTTCCGACCATCATCGGCCACCACTGGTGCGCGGTCTCGTGATCCGCCGCTCCCTGGTTGGAGTTTATGACCATCGGGTATTCCATTCCGGCACTTGGCCCGTCCTGCATGGTCAACTGGGGAAACGGGTACGGAGCCCAAAGCTCAGAATAGAACTCCAATGCGTGTCGTGTGAGTTCTCCTGCCCTCTTATACCTCGCTGCGCGCTCCGGAAGAAACACCATATGTATCGGGATCGGTCCCTTGCCCGGAATCGTTGCTCTCGTTGCCTTCCAGACAAAGTCCCTCGCAGTCGCCCATGCAAAATCGTTTACGTTATCAGCGACGAAATGCCAGACAAGGTTCTTACCGTCTGCTGTGGATTTTCCGGGACCGACTTCATCCGGTCCGACTATTGTGATTTCCGCGTCCGAATCCAAAACTTTCGCGAGCCTCTCCCTCGCCTTCGCCGCAAGCACTTCTTGAGGGTTCTGCAGAAGGCCTGTACCGCTCACAATCCATCCGGCTGGAACATCAATTTTTACGTCAAACCTGCCAAAGTTATTGTGAAATTCAGCGGGTCCGAGGTAAGGATCCGTTTCCCAACCGCGCAGGTCGTCATATTTCGCGACCCGCGGAAACCACTGCGTCGGCTGGAACAAACGGTTGCTCCAGCGCTGTGTCATACGGTGCCCCCTTCCGTTTGGGCCGCCCGGCAGTTTTGTATGCCAATCGATCTTGAGCTTGATCCTGCTCTTGGGAGCGATTGGTTTTTCGAGCGTTATAACTGCAACTGTTTGATCCAATCCGCTGACCCTCAGACTCGGCTCCGGTGGCGGTGCACCTCGTCTCAACTGGACCGGCCGGGCACTCAGATCGACTTCGTCCCCCGCGACATTGAGGCGGGTGATGATCATCCCCGGCGTCGTTTCGGCCGGTACTGAGTATCCCCTCGGCACAAATGCGCGGTAGATGTTGTGATCCAGGCGAAGAACGATCTGCTTCAACTCGTCATTGCTGTTGTTATGTAGAACGATCTCTTCTGTTCCCCAGATGGTCTGGGTAGAGGGATGAAGTCTGGCTTTGATCGTATAGTCGGTCTTGAGCTGCCAGTAGTTGGGGCCGGGCTTCCCTGAGAAATCCCGGGTTCCTTCCCGCATCGCCTTTCGAATCGAGTTTGTAAGCGGAATATCCCTACGAATGGCCCGCGTAGGATACCGGACGGTCTTTCGTATGGTCTTGCCACCGTCAGCTTTCGAATCCGAGTAACCAGATGAGGCTTGTGCCAATACACTCGGCGCCTGAATCAGAAGGATCGCAATAATCAATCGTAAAATCATATATTTACCAATCATTAAACAAAGACATTTCGAGCACCCGCTCTCATTTCCTGTGGTTGATGAGCTCGGGTGGTCCGACTGAGGAAGATTGTAAGATTCGAAACATTTTAACACAGCACAATCGTCGTCTAACTTCCCCAAATCAATGGAGTTACTGCCGAACGTGTCTTTTTCACATGAACTTGCGGCTTGGGTTATAGTAGATACTCTCTCAGAACATCAGAATTTGAAACACCTGAAGAGCCGAAGTGCTTTTGGGTTGAGCGTCTGTCAAAGCCGTAGGGTTGATTATGTTGATTAGAAGAACACTAAAGAAAGTCGCGATTGTTGGATTGTTTGCTCTGCTCCTGGTTCCGGGTCTGGAGAGCCAAGCCTATGCGCAACATGAACTTGCGGGATCGCGCGACGCATCAAGCAAACAGGGAATGGTGGTTGCCGTTTCACCCGATGGCGCGGCGGTGGGTGCGAAAATTCTCAAGCAGGGAGGCAATGCTGTCGACGCTGCGATCGCGACCGCTTTTGCCCTGGCCGTTACGCATCCTTCAGCGGGTAATATCGGCGGCGGCGGTTTTATGCTAATCCATCCCAGCGACGGCGGACCTCCGATCTTTATCGACTACCGGGAGAAGGCACCGCTTTCTTCGACGCGCGATATGTATATTGACGGTGGTTCGCGTAAGAACCACAGGTATGTAGGAGTCCCGGGCACGGTCCGCGGCCTGAAGCTCGCACACGAAATCTATGGTTCGCTTGAGTGGTCGAAACTTGTCGAACCGGCGGTTCGACTGGCGAAAGACGGTTTCTCGATGCACGCGGGACTTGCCGGCAGTCTGAATTTCGAAGTAAAGAATTCGATCAACGATGAGTTCAAGCGTGTTTACGGCAAAGCTGACGGGACGCAATGGAAATCGGGTGACCGCATCGTTTTGAAGGACCTCGGTGCGACGCTGGACAGGATCGCAAAGCAAGGAACAAAGGGCTTCTATCAAGGTGAGACAGCGAGGTTGTTGGTCGAAGAAATGAAGAAGGGCGGCGGGTATGTGAGGCAGGCGGATCTTGATAAGTACCGCGCACGCGTTAGAACGCCTATCCGTTTTAAATACAGGGAATACGATGTTTATAGCGCTCCGCCGCCAAGCAGCGGCGGAATTACACTGGCGCAGATGATGGGGATTTCGGAACAGTTTGATCTGAAATCGAAGGGCCGTTGGTCAACGGAAACCAATCACATAATGATCGAGGCGATGCGGCGTGCTTATGCAAACCGTGCGATGTATCTCGCCGATGCCGATTTCGTCAGTATCCCGAAGTATCTAACGACAAAGTCATTTGCAAAATACCTTTCGACGACGATCGACCTCAAACGCGCAACTAAAAGCGATTCTCTTGGTCCAAGGATCACAGAAGAACCTGAAAGTAAGGAGACTACTCACTTCTCGGTTGTCGACAAGAATGGTATGGCTGTTTCCAACACCTACACGCTTGAGGCTGCTTATGGTTCGGAAGTTGTCGTCCGTGGAGCGGGGTTCATCTTGAACAACGAAATGGGCGATTTTAACGGCAAACCCGGCGTAACAAACCGCCGCGGCCGTATCGGGACTCCCGCGAATATTGTCGAACCTGAGAAGCGTATGCTCTCGTCGATGACTCCAACGATCGTGGGCAAGAACGGAAAGGCATATCTTGTAACAGGCAGCCCCGGCGGCCGCACGATCATCAACACGGTATTCTGTGTGACCCTGAATGTCCTTGAGTTTGGAATGTCGGCGCGCGAAGCCGTTGATGCCCCGCGAATGGACCACGAGTGGTTCCCCGAACGAGTTAGGTTTATGGGGGCGGACAAGCCCAGGTTCGCCACGCTCGTAAAAGAACTTGGGGCGATGGGCCACAACGTGCAGGACACAAACGGCCAGGGCGACGCCAACACGATCATGATTAAGGACGGCATATACATCGGTGCCGCTGATTATCGCTATGGCGCCGCGGCCGGAGTGATGGGGAGGCAATAAGAAGTTCAGAGTTCAGAGATCGGAGTTCAGAGTTCAGAGTTCAGAGTTCAGAGTTCAAGTATAGAGTTACGCCTTTAGGCGTGAGAACGGTAAACGGTACACGAACCGTTCTTCCGCCGCATCGCGAAGATCAAAACCCGCCCACTTACGCGGGAAGAATTGACAGCCATCGGCTCACGCCGGCGGTACTGATGTGAGAATTGGGATTCCTTCTCCGTCCCGTAGGGACTGGCAGAATTTAGCCGTGGGTAAGGCCGAAAGGCCGCAGCCCATCTATGAAGTTGATCTCCACGTCAAGACATAGATCGATTATTACGCCGAAGCGCACGTGTGGATCGATGAGTTCTTTGAAAAACAAACATTGCCCGAAGCTCCTTTTGGGTTAAGTTAGTTGTCTTATCTCAATTGCGTGTACGCCTGATTGGGCGACTGCAATCATCTATTCGAGCAAGCTAAAAATCAGCTGCTACATGAAATTTGCTTCGTTCAATTCAGGTGATACCCACCTGAAAGGGCTGGTCGTGCCATCACGGAATCAAGGAAGCGTGAGCCTCACGCTCCTGTAGTGGGCTGCCCGCACAAACCAACTTCGCCCCGCCGACAAAACTCTTCGTAATCAATTTCATCTCTAAGCATGATGTAACAATTGATGAGGAGTTTTCGTGCCGCAGCAACTTTCGCTATCGGCATACCCCGTCGGCGGCTAACTCTAACGTAGAACTCGCGGATGCGTTCGTCTTTTGTTGAATGCACTGACTGAACAAGAAGAAAGCGCAACAACCGGGAACCACGTTTACTCATTTTTCCTATTCTTTTCTTTTCGCCGGACGACTTGTTGATTGGGTCAAACCCGATAAAAGAAGCGATCTGGGCCGCTTTCTGAAAACGATTCACATCTCCGAGAGTGTGAACCAGACAAAGCGAGGTCAAAAGACCGATTCCCGAATGGGTGCCCACAAGCGATACCCGTTCATCATCCGAGGCGTACTTCTTGAGTCTCGTTTCGGCCCCTGTGATCTCATCTGTCAAGAGATCGCAGACCTTGAAACGGGACCGAAGCATAAACTCCTCGGTTTGGTTCTCAGCGGCCTCCAAGAGCATCTCTCGTGCCGCCTTCAGCTTCATGCGAAAACGCTTGAGTCCTTTCCTCCTGGCAAAAGACTGAAGCGCATTGGTATTCGCGGTTCGCTGCTGAACCATCGAATGCCGCTGACGCAAGAGAGAAAGAACCAGCTGCGATTCTTCGCTTCTTGGTTCTACCTCCGGAAACGCATCGTTAACAAGCAGATCCAGAATGTTCTCGGCGTCGCGGTAATCGCTCTTGTGATAAGAGGGCGCCATCCTACGAATCAGTCTCGGATTGCCTGTTTTCATCTTTTCAAACCACTGTGTTGATCCGGTCGCTTCTATCCCGATAACCGAACCTTTCTCCGCTTCTTCATAAAACTTGCGGAGACTCCGTTTATCAGAATGCCTGAAAGACCGGTACTTAATCTCGCCGTCATGTTTGCTGACATAAGCGACGACTTGCGAATAGGGGTGAAAATCAACCCCAATGTATAATGTGTTCATAGTTGGTCTCATCGGGATTGTTTGTTTTTCAACTGCTGATCATATCAGCAGCTCATTCACTACGATGAGATCAACTTCATAACTTCACGGACGCGTTGAACGATAGACGTTTTCGTCGCGTTAGTGACGATTGAAAGCTTCGCGACTTGCGTCGCTCATAGCAGGCGAGTCGCCTGCGCTCCAGTCGGTAAAGTCGCGCATCTTCCGCAATCTCGTGAATCTGCGAAAATCCGTTTTCATTCGCGTTGATCCGCGGCAAAGAATCCATCCGCTAGCGCAAATGGACACGATCGCCACCGGCTACCGGCTTCGGTTCACAATTAGTCGCGCATCTTCCGTAATTCCTATAGATCTGCGAATATCCGTTTTCATCCGCGTTGATTCGCGGCGGAAAATCGTCTGTCCTTTCTCTGATTGACCGATGATGTTCGTCCTGCCCGTTTTCAGACTCTATTTTTTCAATCTGACAGGACGGATCTATCTGGGTCCGATGGTTACCTGTCTTATCTTCATGATACTGCTCACGAACACGGTGAGTTACATTCCGCTTTAATATCGAATGCGAACCAAAGTTCGCGAGCCTTCCAACGATCTTAATCACCCGTAATCCGCGAAAATCTTCGCACTTGGCCAGTATACACTCGCCGCATATAGACAAATCGTGCGCATAAACACTCTCGATGCAGTGGTTTGACTGTCCAGCCAATTCGGTACGCCTATTGCGTGAATTCATTGGCAGAACGTAGAAATGGGTCTCGGATCGACGGTTGCCTAGGGTGCGCATTCCGTTTACAAGACGGCATTAAGTTTCAGGTAGAGGCAGGTTAATGAAATTCGAAGTTAAGTTTTGGGAAGAAAAAAATATGATGCGCGGAAAGCACATCTCCACTCTGGTAATCGACATAGGCAGGATTTACGATGACTGGGAAACCGCAAGTTCGGATCCAAAGCTTTTTGTAATCGGTAACGAAGGAAAGGGCCTCGCTTCGTTGGAGAAATACGGATCGATGTATCTTTACGAGCATGTTGTCTCAACAAAACCTCTGCTGCTGTGTAATTGGACGCATAAGACCGGTAAGCTTTGGGTGGGTTTGAGAGGAGATGGCACGATCTATAAGACAAAGCCCTCACATTGGAAAAACACACATTTCCAATGCGAGGTAACGAAGAAGTTATAGCACCTTATACAGGGATCTCGGCGCTCTTAACATCGACCAAACAGTTGATCCTTTTTGAAGAGTCAGCCATTAATCCGAAAACTCACAATTTCACACCGCCAACTAGTCACTCGCCCCATCCGTTTGACTCCAGGGTGGGACGATTCCATTAACACGGGAATACGCGATTAGTTGTCCGAGGTGTTGGTTTGTGTGGGCATTCATAAAGCTCCATACTCCCCGGTATGTCGTGTCGTTTCCAAAGAATTTCACGTCTTTTTCCAGATCAGCATCCGACATTGCTTTGACACCATTACGAGT
>JABDKD010000091.1 GCA_013003215.1 Pyrinomonadaceae bacterium | reverse complement strand
GGATTGTGGGATTGCGGGATTGCGGGATTGCGGGATTGCAGGATTGCAGGATTGCGGGATTGTGGAATGGTCAAGCTCGCTTTTTCGCCTTCCCTCCTTCCGTCCTTCCGTCCTTCCGTCCTTCCAGCCTTCCGCCCTTCCCTCCTTCCGTCCTTCGCACCTCCCCGCCATCTCGCTATCCCGCAAACTCGCACTCCTCGACGCCCTTTGCTAACCTACATGGCATGCAAAGGAAGGAGAAATTCGAGACATCTTCCGGAATCGAAATTCCGAATGAGTTTGGACCGGACAACACCAAACCTGTCGAGTATGACGAAGACCTGGGACGCCCCGGAGAGTTTCCGTTTACACGGGGAGCGCGCGAATCTATGTACCGCGGCCGTTTTTGGACCATGCGCCAATATGCGGGGTTTGCAACCGCGGCTGAGTCGAACGAACGCTACAAATACTTGCTGTCCCAAGGAACAACCGGCTTGAGCGTTGCGTTTGACCTGCCGACGCAGATCGGCCTTGATTCGGATGACCCTCTGGCGGCCGGCGAAGTAGGTAAGGTTGGCGTCGCAATCGATTCCCTGGATGACATGTTGACTCTGCTCGATGGTATTCCACTCGACCAGGTTTCGACGTCGATGACGATAAACGCGACTGCTTCTACCCTACTTTGCCTTTACCTGGCTGTCGCAAAGAAACAGGGCGTATCCTTTGAGAAAGTCCGTGGAACGATTCAGAACGATATTTTGAAGGAGTACATTGCTCGAGGGACCTATATTTACCCTCCCGAGCCTTCAATGCGGCTAATTACCGACACATTTGCGTTTTGTGCGGCGGAAGTGCCGAACTGGAATACGATCTCGATCTCCGGTTACCACATTCGGGAGGCAGGATCGACAGCTGCACAGGAAATCGCCTTTACTCTCGGCGACGGAATCGCATACGTGGAGGCAGCACTATCGGCCGGACTCGATATCGATTCATTTGCACCGAGGCTTTCATTCTTTTTCAACTCCCACAACAACCTGATCGAAGAAATCGCCAAATTTAGGGCGGCCAGAAGAATCTGGGCCAGGGTAATGAAGGAGAGATTCAATGCAAAGGCCAAGAAGTCGATGATGCTGCGCTTCCACACTCAAACCGCCGGCTCAACATTGACCGCACAACAACCGATGGTGAATGTTGTGAGAACAACCATCCAGGCGTTGGCGGCAGTGCTGGGCGGAACGCAAAGCCTTCATACAAATTCTATGGACGAAGCGCTTTCGCTTCCGACCGAGGAAGCTGCGCGGATCGCTCTTAGAACCCAGCAGGTTATTGCTCACGAATCAGGTGTTGCCGACATTGTTGATGCTCTTGGTGGCAGTTATGCCGTCGAGTCGTTCACAGACACTCTTGAAGAAAAGGCTTTGGACTATTTGGATCGAATCGATGCGATGGGCGGAATGCTTAAGGCGATTGAAACCGGCTACGTTCAAAAAGAGATCCAGGAAGCCGCATACGAGTTCCAAAAAGCCCTCGAAAAACAAGATGAAATCGTCGTAGGTGTAAATAAGTTCAGAATGAACGAAGAACAAAAGATCCCAACTCTGAAAGTAGATCCTTCAATCGAACGCGATCAGATCGAGCGCGTCTGCTCATACAGGGCAAAGAGGGACGCTGGAAAAGCTAAGAGCAAACTGGAGGCAATCGAATCGGGCGCCTCTGAAGACCGAAACATGCTGCCGTTGATTCTTGGGGCCGTCGAATCCGGTGTGACCGTTGGCGAGATCAGTCACGCGCTCCGCCGTACATGGGGAGAATACTCAGAAGCACTTACCGTTTAAGTTGTTCCATTTCAATTAATTAGTTCTTGGCAAGAATGTTTGCGTGTGTTAAACTTTGTTTGTAGTTAGGAATTCCTACGTCCTGCTGCACCTGCACGATTCCCACAATCCCCTCGTTCTCACAATCGAAGGAAAAATGGAAAAGTTAAACGGCTATCTACAGCAACTGTTGAATACAAACGGTTTGGAGCTTCATCTTGAACCGAATAAGAATCCGTATATAACGACTGCCGATGGGCAGGTTGATGCGGCCACCGCACCTCTGCCCGGAACTCAGATCAACTCGATGATCTTTGCGTTAATACCCGACGACGTTAAGCAGCAGCTCCCCAACCAACCGGAGATAGACTTTGTGCACCCACACAGCCTTGGTAGTTTTGGCTTCAACGTGAAAAAGTCTCCTTCCGGATTCAACGTTACGATCGCGCCGGCTCAAGGAATTCCTGCTGAACAAAACCAGGAAGAAGTTGTAGAGGAACAACCGGCTGTCACGGTCAACGCTGCCCCGGAAGTACCTGAAGCAGAAACTGTCAGCGAGCCATCACCATCCCCTGAGCCCGCTGAAGCTGCTCAACCGGAGGTGCCGCCCACCGAGCACGTTGAAACTTCGCAACCGGCATTTGACGATGTCGCCCAGGAATACACGCTCGAGAATACGTCTGAGGAACAGGAGAGTCCATCTCCGGACGTTGCCGGTGTCGAAAACATGTTCGAATCCTATGATAGCGGTGCGATCGAAGTGGAGGTTGAAGGTAGCGATACAGGATTTCAGACTGAGTCCTCTCAGCCCGAGCCTGTCGTAGAACCGACACCCGAGGCAGTGAACTTTACCGCAAACCCGGTCGTCGAGCAGACTGCCGCCGAGGAAGTCATTGCCGAGCCGCAGGAACCTGTCCAACCAGTAACGCCCTCAGTCACGCCTGATGTTGTTGCTCCTTCCGCACCGGAAGTCGAGACCCAGGCACACGTACAAAGTTCTTTCACCCCAGCAAACCCCAACGACCGTTCAGAAATGGACAGTCTTTTCCAACAAATGGCCGCCGCAGGTGCTTCAGATCTGCATTTGAGCGTTTCGATGCCGCCCGTCGTAAGAAAAGACGGGAAAATGCAGGAACTCGCGCCCGGCGCTGCCAAATTAACGCCTGAATCGATCGAGAAACTCCTGGTTTCAATCATGCCTGACAAGAATCGGGAAGAGTTTGCTGAACGCAACGACACCGATTTTGCCTATGAAATTCCGGGTCTCGCCAGATTCCGTGCGAACGTATTCCGTGACCGTAAGGGTATGGGAGGCGTATTCAGGATCATTCCATCAGACATAATGACAGCCGAAGATCTCAACTTATCGAAGGCCATCATGGATCTGACGGAACTTTCTAAAGGACTTGTAGTTGTGACCGGTCCTACAGGCTCCGGTAAATCTACAACGCTTTGCGCGATGGTCGATTCGATCAACAAAAATCGTGAAGATCACATCATCACGATTGAGGATCCCATTGAATTTACCCACGAGAACATAAAGTGCCTCGTGAACCAGCGAGAAGTCCACAACCACACAGACTCATTTAAGGACGCGCTGCGTGCCGCGCTCCGCGAGGATCCGGATATTTTGCTCGTCGGCGAAATGCGCGATCTTGAGACTATTTCTATTGCAATAGAAACTGCGGAGACGGGGCACCTTGTGTTTGGAACGCTGCATACAACCACGGCAGCGTCGACAGTTGACAGAATAATTGATCAGTTCCCCGCGGACCGGCAACAGCAGATCCGCGTGATGCTTTCCGAATCATTGAAGGGTGTCATCGCTCAAACACTTCTTCCCAAAATTGGAGGTGGCAGAGTAGCGGCTCTTGAGGTCCTGATAGTTACACCCGCGATCGCTAACTTGATCCGCGAAGGGAAAACGTTCCAAATCCCTTCTCAAATGCAAACCGGAAAAAATCTCGGCATGCGCCTCCTGAACGACTCGCTGATAGAGTTAGTAAACAAGGGGCTCGTCGAGCCCAAAGACGCCTACATCAAGGCAGTTGACAAAGAAAGCTTTGAAGCGCTGCTTCAGCGAAGCGGCAAAAAGATTTGAACCAACACTATTCTCAGGTTCCAAGGCGGGCTTAGGTCCGCCTTTTTTTCATTTGGGATTGAGAATCGAAGGCTGATAAATTAAGCTGAATTCTTTCAATTAGAGGAGTAATGTCGTGATGAAGGAAATCTCAGTAGCAGAACTAAAGGATAAATTGGATTCCGGCGAGGAAATCGAACTAATCGATGTGCGCATGCCCAATGAATACGAATTCGCCAGGATTGAAGGAGCAAAGTTGATTCCTCTCCCCGAAATTCTTAAACGGATGGAAGAAATCGACTCCAACAAGGAGATTGTCGTTCTTTGTAAGGTGGGTGGACGCAGCGCTCGCGCAATCATGGCGCTAACTCAGGCGGGTTTCGAAGGTGATATGGCGAATCTTGTTGGTGGAATCACGGCTTGGTCTCACGAAATTGACCCCACCGTGCCCGTATACCATTAGACGCTCCGGCGAACTTCTCACGAATCATCGAGGTCGAGGTCTTCGAGCACAACCTCTTCGTGCAGCCTAACAATTTTCATACCCTCCTTGACCTTCGCGCGGCAGGAAATCAGGGCTTTCTCTTTGCCGTTATTGTCGATCCACACCTGGCAGTTCATGCAGTCCCGGTTCCAGCAAAAATCCCCTTTTGAGACCGAATCGAGACTGAGGTATTGAAAACACCGCAGTAATGAATTGTTTTCAGGAACCTCGAACGTCTTGCCGAGGATCTCAATTTCAACAAGCCTGTCAAAAGGCTCAAATATGTCTTTATAATCGTCAGGATTCATTATCTGAAACGAGTTCTGAAGGTGTAACTCCGGGAAGCGCATGTTTGATAAAAAATTGTACAAACGCATCGACTGCCGGCATCTTGTTCTCTTTTCGCCATGCCACGAACGTAGGCAAATGGATATCAAAATCCGGTGCAGACAACTCTACCAGTAAACCCTCCTTAAGATCACGCGGATAATCGAATCCGCCAAGAACTGAAACATAATTACCCGTAGCAAGAAGGTCAAGTATTACCGATCCGTCGTTTGTCTCATTTATGGATTTAGGTTCGATACCAACATGCCGAAATACCTTCTCTACCAGGGTCCGGTAAATATCACCTTTTTCGAACAGCGCCCATTTTTCATAGTTTAACAATACCGGGTCAATTTCTGATTTTCCTGCAAATCTATGGTTTGATCCTGCCACGAGCGACATCTTGATATTGCCGTATGGTACAAAATCGAATTTCTTCTCATCCGGTTTGTCTTCGAAAAGCGCAACGTCGACGTAAGATCTTTCGAGTGCCTGAAACAACTCCTCACTTGACATGAAGTTTCGAAACCTCATTTTCAGATCCGGATGTACCGCACTAAACGCCTGCTGAACTTGAACAAACGGAACATCGAATGACCTGGTCACGCCGCCTATCAATACGATCCCCTCAATTTCGTCCCGGTTATTATCGATCCTTTGCTTTAAGTCATCGACAACACCAACAATCTCTTTTGCATATTCAACAAGGATCTGCCCGGCCGGAGTGAGTTCTACTCCTTGTCTGCTCCGCTCAAAAACAGGTTCGCCAATCTGCCGTTCGATGGACTTAATATGATGACTAACAGCAGGCTGACTTAGGTTCAGTTCTTCGGCGGCCCTTGTAAAATTAAGGACTCGAGATACAGTGAGAAATGTCCGCAGCTGCCAGAGATCCATGGGAAAATGGGGGTTCTTAAAAAAGTAGATTGTTACCCGTATGAGGACAACTTTATCTGAAGATTATTACTTACCACCTTTCTTTTTCAGTCTGGAAAGACGAAAGCCGGGTAGTTCTTGTTCGATCATGAACCGAACCAGCTTAGCGATGCTCGCAGATTTCTTTCCAGATTTCCAGAAAACAAATGCTTCAATTTCCGCATCTATTCCTTCGACCTTGATTTCTTTAAGAGACCCAGCGGCAATGTCTTTCACGATGCCGGTAGACGGCATAAACCCGATGAGTTCCCCGACGGCGATCAGATTCCTGATCGTCATGCCATCATTACTTTCAAAAATCGATCTAGGAGTTAAGCCGGCTTCCGCAAGCATTTTGTCAGTTTTGTCGCGTAGCGGATCTCCCTGCCTGAATAAGCCCCAGCGCTCATTCCTAAGCTGTTCAGCCGTCACGGTTCCCATCGATGCGAGGCGATGATCCGCGCCAACGACTAACTGCAATTTATTCCAGCCGTATGAAACACAAACGAATTCATCGGAATCTATTTGTTCCGAGACAAGGCCAACATTGAGCCTATCCATACGAATGCCCGTTCGAATACTGGCAACATCGGGCTCCAGCCGGAGTTCCAGCTTGATACTAGGATGGGCCTTGCGGAACCACCGATAAAGATCTGCAAAATTTGAATCGGTGCCGCGCGCGACCATGCTCAGGATGACCGTCGAATCCTCTTTCCGCCGTGTCTCCTCAATTTCTTCCCTTAGCGAATCGGTGATGTCGAGAATTTTTGCGGCGTGCTCAAGCATCACTTCCCCTGAAGGAGTCAGAGATACCGCATTTCGACCCCGGACAAATAATTGCTCACCCAACTCCCTTTCAAGAGTCTTAATCTGATGACTTACAGCTGGTTGGCTCAAGTTAAGCTCCTCCGAAGCTCGCGTAAAATGCAATGTTCTCGCAACAGTCCTAAATGTTCTTAAATGCCAAAGGTCCATAATTTACGGATACTTGTAGCAAGATCTTACAGCAGGCCCGTAAAGCTGCAGAAGAAATTGATTTTTTTCGGATTCTAAAATAGAGCCTCGTCAACGACAAAGCCGGACCGCACTAGCCCGGAAACGTCTCCTCCGGTCGGAACGAAGAATTAAGTAACTCATGTTGGGGGATCGTTGTTAAAACATATCACGATCTACTGAAATTGGTCCCGGAAATTCACGCTTTCGCACTTTCCCCTCGCGGCCGGGCAAGACGTATACCGGGTAAATCTCTTTCCAGAATAAACTTGAGGAATGCGTTTATAAGCTTGCCGGCCCCACCTTTGAGCCAAACGCAATAGAGCTCAAATTCCATTTCCAACTCTGGCAAGGGAACCTGCAACAGGCTACCCGACTCAAGGTCATGTGAAATGCCTCTCGTCGGAAGAATCGAAACAAATTCTCCGGCGCTTACCAAATCCCGTATCACGGCCCCGTCGTTCGTAGAATAGATCGAGGTCGGATTCAACCCGATGGAATCGAAGAGCTCATCAATCATTGCCCGCATCTCATCGCCCCTTTCGAACAAAGCCCAATCCTCGTGATCAAGCATCGCGGGTTCGAGATCTTTGACTTGATTGATCTTATGGTTTGGCGCAGCTACGCAAAGCAGTTTTGAAACGCCGAAAGGGATACTGGAGAAGTAGCTTGCGCTTGGCTCTCCAACCACAAACCCGATGTCAATCCTTTTGCTTCTAATTCCCTCCAGAATCAATTCTACGCTTGGCTCGTTATGATAACCGAGGACTAATTCCGGGTGAGCTTTCTTAAATTCTAAGTATAGTTTTGGAAAGGGGTTATAGAGACTGCGAGATACCGCCGCGACCGTTATTCTGCCGTTCGGAGAATTGCGTGAACCCTCAATGTCGTACTTAATCTTGTCAGCGATCTCCAGAATGCGGTCAGCATGTTCAAGCATCACCTCGCCTGTGGTCGTTAAAGAAATTTTTCCTCGCTCGCGCACGAAAAGCTGTGTCGACAGCTCTTGTTCGAGCGACTTAATCTGATGACTGACGGCTGGCTGGCTCAAATTCAATTCTTTAGCTGCCCTTGTAAAATGAAGAGTTCTTGCTACCGCCCGAAAAGTTCGTAATTGCCACAGTTCCATATCCTTATTCCTTTACCGTCAAAAGCACGCGCTTTCGCGTTGTCTTCAATTTGGTTAAGAGTCCTGGTTTGACTAATCAAACTTGAAATCAAAACGGCAATAATCTAACTGTGTGCTTGTGTAAAAAGAGATAGGCAGATAAAAGTCCGCGATTTTGTCAGAGTACCTTTTCGACCTGAACAGGGCCGAAGTGTCTATCAGCACCCTGCTGGACCTATTTGGCAATCGAAAACATTTACCCCACGTGGGCCCGGTAAACTCGAATCGCTTAAACTCAGTGCGACCCCGGAATGTGGATATTAAACGTCGCAGAGCAGAATACTCTTGACCTGAACTGAAAGGACTGCAACTACTAACCAAACCGCAGGCATTATTAAAACCAACGGCCAAGGAATAAGCACTCCGTTTTTCGAAAAGCCACAACTCCATATCAAACCACGAACCTTTTTTATCGCGGCGGTGAGAGCCATATAGGGGCAAATTTTTTGCGGCGCGCTTCAAATAGTATCATTTACCTACCGCTCCACCAAGATTTTCAGCTCCCGCCAGGATTCTAGGGAGGTAAAACGTCGATAAATACCGCTTATGAATCCAATGAATGATTAGAATGACTCCAATTTCGACTGCATTATTAGATGAATGTATACTTCTGAAGGATCTGATGAAGATTTTCGAATCGGACAGTTTCTCCTAGGTCTTGTCTTTCTTTGGTAAATGATACAGGGCGTGCCCCCGGGGATTTTCTCATCTGCTCTCAATCCCCGGGGAATTTATTGCCCATCCTCAGTCAGCTCCGAGGTCCTGAAAGGCCTTGTAATGCCAAACGATTAGAGACCCCTGCGTACAATTAGGTTCATCAAGTCGCAAAGCTCTTGCACCGACCGTCATTATTGATCACTTTAATAACAACTCTTGATTATGATGATGAATAATTCGAATTGATGCCTTATGGAGTTTTTCCCCGGAATCGATATATTTAGATAATCAGAACCGCTGAATTACAGATTCGCTTGGCCGTTGTTTGAAGTAATCGAATCACCCCTCGTGCAAAACCTTCGATTGCTAAGAAGGATTTACGCGAAATCCGGCGATCAGGTATTGATCGCGCGCGAAAAACGGGAGTCTTCCTGTAAGGAATAGATCTTCCTCGACTTAACGGAACGTGTCGAGGATTACTCGGTTACTTACAGGGGGCTTCCGTTTTTCTTGGAAGTCTGCCGATAGGTCACAGGCATCAAGGCAACTATTGGTGACAATGAAAATCTACACAATCGGTGAAATACTGTTGGGCATTCAGCCGAAATACGACAGAAGGTTTCGCAGTCTTCAGCAACTTGTTGAAAAAATTCGTTAAAGTATTTGCTTATCAGGCTTTAGTTGCTAAACTGTTGCCATACGGAGAACTATTTTATGTCGCTGGTTATTTATACGAAGCCAAACTGTCCTTACTGTGACAAAGCAAGAGCGCATTACACGGAAAATGGAATGGAATTTACCGAGTATGATGCTCAAAACGACAGTGACCGACAGAAAGAGATGCTGGAGTTTACCGGCGGTGATCTCGTCGTGCCTGTAATTGTTGAGAACGGAGAGTACGTGCAGTCGGGGTGGGGCGATCCCCCGCGCGGCTGAACGATTACAATTGGCTAAGTCGGCAGTTGGCCGACTCATTTTCTTTTAAAAGCATTATTAAAATCATAAGATCCGGTGCACGCGTTTGCAGACGGATCGCTTCCTATGATTGGTTCCAAGATCCACCATTACGAAATCCTCAAGAAACTCGGTGCGGGCGGTCAGGGAACAGTTTATAAAGCCCGTGACACCAAACTCGACAGGGATGTTGTAATCAAGGTGCTCCCACCTGAACTCACCTCGAGAACCGCTAACTTCAAGCGATTCGAACGCGAAGCAAAGCTCTGTTCACAGCTGGACCACCCTAATATCTGCACGATATACGACTATCACGAAGATGACGGTACGTTCTATATCGCGATGCAGTACGTTCATGGCAAAAACGTTAGGCAGCTTGTTGACGGAAGACCGCTGGAACTCAAGAGCGCCGTCAACATAGCGATTCAGGTTTGTGACGCCCTTGCTTATGCCCATTCGAGAAATATCATTCACCGTGACATAAAGGCCGGCAACGTCATGGTCGACTCTGAAGGAAAGGTGAAGATCCTCGATTTTGGTCTTGCAAAGCTCATGCAGGACGAGATTCCCGCAGATGCGAAGGAAATAGACCGCACGGACCTCACAGAATTGGGTATTCCCTACGGAACTGCTACCTACGCCGCACCTGAACAAGCGAAGGGCGAGGCAACTGACCACCGAGCTGACATATTTTCAACGGGCGTCCTGGTATACGAGCTCCTGTGTGGTATTTGGGCATTCCAGGGCAAAACGGTAGTCGATGTAAGGCACCAGGTTCTGCACGGCATCCCAACTCCGATTGCGGAAATGAGGGCCGACGCTTTTCCGCCAAAACTCCAGGAGATCGTTGATAAGGCCCTACAGAAAAACCCCAATGACCGGTATCAGAAAATCGATACGATGCGTGACGAACTCCGGATGGTTATGCAGGAGATTACCGGAGTTCCAATGGTTCAGGCGGACGCGTACAAGCCCGTGCACCTTGAGTCCGCGAACCCTGTGAAGAAGGCATGGAACTGGTTGACGGGAAAATCGAGCGTCGATGTTTCTGTGTCCCCGACAGGTTCCGTTTCCGCGACCCAAACCACTCCGACCTACTCCCCGGATACGACTTACACCGCCGGTGGAAAGGAAAAGAAGAGCGTCGCGATACTCCCTTTCAAGAATATGAATCGGGATCCCGAGTCAGACTTTTATGAATTCGCGTTGGCCGACGCGGTGATCACAGAACTGGCCAGACTGAAATCTTTGATTGTTCGGCCCAGCTCCGTAATTGCCAAGTATCAAGGCAGGGAAATCGATGAACGCGAGGTGGGACGTGAGCTAAAGGTCCACGCCGTGCTGACAGCCGGGTTTATTAAAGGGAGCGGCAGAATGCGTGTAACTGCCCAGCTGCTTGATGTAATTACCGGTGAAATACTTTGGGGCGACAGGATTGATGCTGAAGGCGAGGATATTCTCGCCCTGCAGGATGTAATTGCACTTCAGATCCTAGAGGGACTTCGTTTAGAACTGACGGATAAGGAGCAGGAGACTCTTAATCGTCGTCCAACGGAGAACGCCGCAGCCTACGAACAGTATCTTCGTGGCCGTGATAGTTTTGGTCGATTTATTTTTCGAACCGTTTCCAACAAGGACTGCGAGGAAGCAATTGCTGATTTCAAAACTGCCCTTGAGCTCGATCCTGAGTTTGCACTCGCTTATAGCGGACTAGGCGCCTGCTATGCGAACCGCATTTTCAAAGGAATGGGCGAGGCCGCGGATTACGAACTCGCAGAAGAGGCATTCAATAAGGCTATCGAGTATGACGAACGCGTTTCCGAAGCCCGTGTATTGATGGTACTCGTCTACATGGCAAAAGGTGAAAAAGCCAAGGCGCGCGAAGAAATCCAGAAGCTGGAAACCCTCTTTCCGAACGAGGCGCCCCTTTATTTTGTTAAGGGCACGGTGCACAGGCTGGATGGCGAGTACGACGAAGCGCTTAAGAGCTTCGCCAAGCTTACGCGTCTGGACCCCGCCGCAGTAGTCGTTTCGAGTTATAACCGCGCACGAATCTTTAATTACAAAGGCGAGTATGAAAAGGCGCTGCAGGAACTGGACCGAGGAGCAAAGGTCGAAAAGAAACACCCGATGATCCGCATCTTCCGCTCCGCCTCTTTTTACTACATGGGCCGAAATGACGAGGCGATTGACCTGATGAAGCAGGTGCTAAGTGAGAACGATCAAATGGAAGGAATCCGGCCGCTCTATGCACTCATTCTCGCCGGATCCGGAAAAAAAGAAGAGGCGCGCAGGCAACTATCCGCAGAAGCTCTAAGTATCTCCAAGGCAGATCATGATATGGCTTATTGGGTTGGTGTCGCGTATGCGAATCTGGGCGAGACTGACCGCTCTTTCAAATGGCTTAATCGCGCCGTTAGTCTCGGAAACGAAAACAAGCCGCTTTACGAAAGCGACCCGAACCTGGCTTCTATCAGGGACGATGAACGATTTGAACAACTTCTCGCAAGAATGTGATCACTTGGCCACGTAGCCGATCGGCTTTCCTTCGTGTCCTTTTTTTTCAAAACGATTCCCAGCCGTTAACCTATAAGCTTCGCGATCTGTGAATCCGATTTGATCGATCGACTTCACATAGAAGTTTGATCTGCCATAGAGCCTTTCACTTCCACCTACAAATATGTTTCTTTCGACTCTTGCCCGTGGAAAATAGCGATCCAACGTTTCTTTACCGGGAGAAGCGTCGTCGCCGATCATGCCGTAGTCATTGTTAAAGACTATGTTGTTTCGAAAGATGAAACCGTTAACGGGCTCGCCGTAGGCAGTCGTGATATTGCCGTTATGAATTACAGTGTTGTTTTCGATAACGAGCCCCTGCCAGTCGCTCACTTTCAGGAACTGTCCGGAACCACCCCACTTCCGGCCGTCGATATCAGCAAACAGGTTGTTTCGAATCGTCAACCGGTGGCCACCGCTGCCTTCATCCCCGTATACGCTCAACGCGCCGCCGCTTCCTCGAATCACATTATTCTGAAACAACACGTTTTCGATCCTGGTCGCGGGCCCGTTGTCTTCTCGCACTGTAAACAAAACCGCGGTACCGTCCTGACCCATAGCCCAGTTGTTGGTCATTATGTTATCTGTCACCGTGATGTTCTTACCGTTCTTGATCTCAAACAGGTTTTTGACCAACCAGCGCTTGCCCCGCCACTCGACGGGCTTGTTGAGCGTGTTCCCGCGGACAACACAGTCTGTGGGAACAAGCTTTAATTTTGAGGAAGCGCCTCCAAACAGGATATTCTCGGCTCCGGCTTCAAGGTAATTGTTTATGATCTCAACCGGACCATTACTTCCCCAAACCGCAATTGCCTGGCTTTCCTCGCCCTTTCTGACGATTCCCGAAATGTGGCTGTTCTTGATGACGAGGTTTCGGCCATTAGCCGCGATTCCGCGTCTCTGGCCATTTGGTGACGTCGCGTGAATAAAGACTCGATCAAACTCGATGTGATGAGGAATATCCGAGAGCTTCTCCTCTTCCGTCGTCCCGATCTGGACGATGTTGAAGAAGCCATCTTTTGTACCTCCGAACTCCACACCGACAAACCTATAGTGGTGCGCACCGTTTACGATATTTACCACGGGATCAGTTGTCGTGGAGATCAGTCTTGGCAATTTTGAGGCGTATTTCTTTGGATCAATCCTCTCGTCGCGAGCGGGCAAGCTGGCGTCTGATACAGAACTCCTAATAGTGATGAACTCCGCACCGCTCTTTACGGGAAGCGTGTATGGACCGCGAAACTCTGCTCCCGCCTGAAGAAGAATTCGGTCTCCGGGCTGTGCCCTGTGCAAGGCGGCCTGTAGATCCCCCCCCGCCCGCACATAAATATCTTTTCCGATCCTCTCAATAGAGAGTTCCTCCGATACAAATCCGTGAACAAAGTAGGCCCCCACACCGACAAGAGGAATCGCGAAAACCGCACACAGCACGATCGCCCAAATCCTGCGTTTTGCGTCCTCCTTTTTTTGCCAGTTCGGCAAACTCAACTTGTTCATCATATCTAGTAAAACAGCCAATAATAAGCGCTTTTCAAATATTCGCCACCGACGTGCTTCCAGCCTCTGGGCGAGAACCACCATGTGTATTCACCCGGCGTACGCCGGCCCGGCAACGCCGGTTTGACCCCAACGTTTACCGCTTCGCTGTGAGTTTCTTTCTCAAAAGCCGCTGCAGCCCGGCGAGTATGATACTTAGAAGTTACAAGCATTACTGATTTCCAGTCTTCCTGTTTCGCCCTTTCCGCGAATGCCCGGGCTTCGTCAATGGTCCCTGAGACGACCGGCGCCAGAATTACAACAGAGGATTTATCGACTCCATTCTTTATCAGCGATCTGCGCGCAAGTTCCACAAATCTCGGATTTCCCTGATCTTCCTGAGACCATCCCGCCATCTCGCCATCGTCCGATAGAACAACTTCATCCGCAATGCCCTGCTCATAAAGTTCGGCTGCCATTTCTGTTCTTTCCCGATATGCCGCCGAACCGCTCAAGACAAAAATCACATCAGCTTTCTCGATCTGCCTCTCTACAATTAATCCCCTCGCGAGGAATGGTGCGGTCAGAACCCAAAGCGCGAAAAGAACTGCCGCCGCAAACATTAGTTTTATTCCCCGCTTCATCTCTGTACAACCTTCAATTCTTCTCGATCAACTCGCGCAGTTCGTCGACCTTTGATTCCCAGCTCTCATTCCGTATCGAGTCGCTGATTTCTTCCCTCGAACTCCGATGCTTAAGCGCCTTTTTGATTTGCTCGATTAATTCATCGTGGGATTCATAGGTATAGCAATGCTCAAGA
The DNA here is from genome assembly GCA_013003215.1 of Pyrinomonadaceae bacterium. GTDB lineage: Bacteria > Acidobacteriota > Blastocatellia > Pyrinomonadales > Pyrinomonadaceae > Aridibacter. The sequence goes on along the minus strand of JABDKD010000091.1, from coordinate 33,978 downwards.
ATGCGAACCTCCGGGAGATCGCTCGATACGACCGGAAGGCCTGCAGCAAGATATTCCCTCACCTTTAACGGGTTGGCTGCAAGAGTTAAGTCATTGATGATGAAAGGATTTAGTCCGACATCGAAGGCTTTGCAGTAAGAAGGGAGATCTTCGTACGGACGGCGCCCTGTCTTTACAACGTTTGGCAAGCCATCGAGTACCCTTATCTTACGCTCGGCATCAACTGCGGTTTTTCCCACGAGAACAACTGAGCCGCTGCCAAAATGCTCGGCGACAAATCGGATGCCCTCAAAATCTACCCAGTCGGCCAACAGCCCGTGAAATCCAATGATCGGCTTTGGCAGATCCGCGATTTCAGTCGGCACGAAGACTTCGGGATCCAATGCCGTTCGAAAGTGACGCCAATCTGTTCCATGTCGTATCAAATGAGTGTTCTCATTAAACTGCTTCTTGTCTTCCAGCAGTTTTTCGGCCGAGACGACAACCAGATCAGAATCGCGAAACAAGTCCTCTTCTATCTCGCGTAAACCTTCGGCGGCGCCGGTGAAGGCTGTGTATTCGTCCACGCAGTAATAGATCAATTTCTTCTCACCCAGTTTTCCTGCAAGAAGTCCCGCCGCCGGGTTAAAGACCATGTTAACAGGTGAAGCGAAACCCAGGTCGTTCATAGCATTCCGAACCTGCCTCAACAGAAAGCGCTCGTTAAACGAACGGACTGAGGCCCTGCCGTACGTGGGTATCGCCAGAGGATTAAGTACAAAAATGTTTTTTTCGACCTCTTTAACCGGTTCGGTAAAGCGTTTGAGCTTGGAAAAAATCCTTTTTACATCTTTGGAGGAGGCCGTAGGCATACGGTTGGCAATCGCATTTATCCAAAGAATCCGGTTGTCTTTCGACAGGACACGCATAATATGGGTCTTCGAAAGCGGGTCGCCGGTCCAGTCGTGTGAAAAACAGAGAATGTCCTCACCGCGCAAAGCAGCCGAAGAACCAATCTTTTTGAGGTCATTGTCCATCATCTACTCACACGTCCAGGCTCACTTCTTCGCCTTCGATTACTTGTCTCATCCAAATCTCAAAATTCAGGAGGAAAAAGACCCGGTCACCATGATTCGAGCCTGACAAGTGTTCCTTCACGAGTCTTCTGACAGCGTCAGCGTTAAAAATGCCCCGGTCGAGCGAACGTTCACCCGTAACGAATTCTTCAGTAAGCCTCCTGTATTCGTCTCGCAGCCAACTACCGATCGGAACCGGAAATCCCATTTTTGCACGATCCAGCACCGCATCGGGCAGCATTCCCCGCATCGCTTTCCGGAGAATCCACTTCGTCGATTTGCCGCGAAGTTTCATTTCCAGCGGCATCCTTGACGTGAGTTCGACGAGTTCGTGATCCAGAAACGGTACCCTTGATTCGATCGATGCGGCCATCGACATCTGGTCCTGCTTCATAAGGAGTTCCTGAAGGTAGGTTTTCGCATCCACATAAAGGATCTTATCCAATGTCTCGACCGCATCGTTAGCGGCAAACCACTTCTTCTGCTCCCGATAGGGATCCATATCTTTGATCTTTTGCTTTGTGTCTTCGCTGAGCAGGTCATTCTGCATTTCTTTTGTGAAGATCGCGAAATTATCAAAGAACAGACCTTCAACATCCGCCTCGCGGGTCAGAAAGGTCCGACTGAGCTTCCTGCCGATTCGCCCCGGGATTGCTTCAACCCCACTTTTAAGAGCTTTCTTGACCGTATCCGGGGCGAGTGAATCGTATTTTTGCCCGTATTCAAGAAGCGTAAGCGCTTTGGAATACCGACCATAGCCGGCCATAATTTCGTCACTCCCTTCACCTGTAAGAACGACCTTCACGTGTTCCTGGGCAAGCTTGGAGACGAAATAAAGTGGTACGCTGGCAACAAAACCAAGCGGCTCATCTTCATGGTGAATCAGCTTTGGAAGAGCTTGAAAGAACTGCCTCGGCGAAATGGTTATCTCGTGATGGTCGGTTCCGTAGGCGTCGGACACGAGTCTTGCATATTCAAACTCGTTCGCCTCTCTTTCCTTAAACCCTACCGAGAAGGTTTTTATAGGCTCTTCGACCATTTCCGACATCACCGCACAAATTGCGGACGAGTCAATTCCGCCCGAAAGAAACATACCCAGCGGCACGTCTGACATCAGCCTCAGTTCAACGGATTTCTTGAATTCCCTGAGCCAACTCTCGACATAAGCATCTTCAGAATCAAAATCCAACTTCGGCTCAAAAGAGAGGTCCCAGTATTTTTTTACATTCACCTCACCGTCTTCCCAGGTTAAGATGTGGCCCGGTAAAAGACGCCTGACACCTTCATAAAGCGTTTCATCATGGGAAGTTCCGTGATTTGCAAGCTGATCGGGCAAGACATCATAGTTCAGCTTGGACTCTATTGCGCCGGCCTTGATAAGCGACTTTATCTCGGAAGCAAAAAACAGGTTTCCTGATTCGTCATGAACGTAGTAAAGAGGTTTGATTCCGAGTCTGTCTCGCGCAATAAAGAGTCTTTTCAACTCCGTATCCCAAATTGCGAATGCGAACATCCCTCTCAGTTTCTCGACACATTCAAGACCGTATTTCCGGTATAGGAACAAGATCGTTTCCGTGTCAGAAGTTGTTTTGTAACGATAGCCCGCTTCCTCCAACCCTTGGCGGTAATCTGCATGGTTGTAAACCTCGCCATTGTAAACGAGTGTCGCAGAACCGTCTGACATTGGTTGAGCACCATGTTCGACATCGACTATCGAAAGGCGTCGATGGCCCAATCCAATGTTTTTGTCGACGAAGGAGCCCTTGGCGTCGGGTCCCCTGTGTGTGATCACATCGCGCATTTCTGACAGCAAGGCATCGTCGACCTGACGTCCGCTTGCGGCCGTAAACGCTATTCCGTTAATTCCACACATTAGATTCCGATATTCTCCCTTATCTGTTCAAAACCGCTGACACTTTGCGCAAAGTTCGCGATCTTCGGCTGGCTGTCGATCCTTTTTAGTTGGTACCTGTCGTCTCCTGGCTTGCAGAACCCGTAGCGCGTCGAGACTGCGGACTCAAATCCTGCGCGTTCAACTGCGTCCCGTATTTTTGAATCAAACACCCCGTTTGGATAACAAAAATGCCGGCACTCCCGGCCCAGTTCCCTGCTTATCATTTTTTTGGATTCAGACAACTCACGTTCGAGTTCTTCACCCGGTATCTTTGTCAGGATCGGATGGTTAACGGTATGGCATTCGATCGTAAGTCCGGCCCGGTCCATTTCGCGGGCTTGTTCCCAGTCTATTGCTTCGTACCCGCTAGGTGGAACCGAAGGAACTTCGACACCGAGATCATCCGCGAATTGACGAATAGCTTCATTTTTCGTTTCGTCAGACACTTTCTTGAGATGTGAATTTACTAAGGCCGCGGCATCAATTCTCGAATCATCGTCCAGGAGTTCAACATGAAACTTGCCGTTTCCGATATCTGACTCAAACTCCGTTTTCGAAGTTGTCGAGAAGATAAAACGCATCAGGTCGGTCCACAGCCAGATCTCCCGGTTCAGGAAATTGGTAATGACATAAAGCGTGGCAGGCAGTTTGTACTTCCCAAGGAGTGGAAAAGCGATATCGTACGCGTCGCGATAGCCATCATCTATTGTAATCGCAACCGGATTCTCAGGCAGGTCACTCTCTTCCGAAATCATCTGAACAGCGTCATCCAGCGAAACCACATTCGTGTTCTTCTTCAGATATGACAGATGTTCCTGCAGCTCTTCGCGGGAAACAGTTGTCGGAGAAGGCTCCTCAGAGAACCTGTGGTATGTAAGGATCAACAGCTCGTTTCGCTTGAGAAAATGAAACGGGCGGAAGCCTCCAAGGCTGTAAATAGATTGTAAGATCTGCTTTTTCAAGAATTTGATCCGGAGATTGACGACAAAAATGAAGGAGAGGAAACCGCAAAGAGAGGTCTGTCCGAACGGCTCTTTCTATTTTACCTTTTGCATGCCCACAAACTCAATCGTTTTAGTGGTTTAAATGCTCCTATACACATCAATCCAGTCGTCCCTTACGGATTCCCATTTGAACTTCTCCAAGTCGCTTCTGCCACCCTCAGCCAATTCGACCGCCAGATGCTTATCTCGCAGAAGTCGAAACGCTTGCTCAGCCAATGCTTTGTCATCCCCGATTTCGACCATGAGGCCATTTCTTTCGTGTTCGACGATATATGGTATTCCGCCCGCATTTGTGGTCACAACAGCCGTGCCGCTGGCGAAGGCCTCAAGTATCGAATTCGGCATATTGTCGATATTCGGGGAATTCAAATAGATGTCAGCTTTGGCATACAAGCCCGGCATGTCCTTCTGCGGCACTGTCCCCACGAATTCGATCCCCGCAGAACCAAGCTCTCCTACAAGCCGGCGGAGCTCTTGTTCCTGCGGACCGGAGCCGGCAATCGTCAGGGTAGCTTCGGGAAACTCTTCCCTTATTCGGGCGAATGCCGAAATCGTACAACCGACATTGTAAAGATCTTCGAAGTTCCTGTTGGAAAGGAAACGGGGCCTGAGTTCGTTTCGCGTTTCAAACTTGTACTTATCGATCGTTACGAAGTTGTGTACTGAGCGGGCTTTGATACCAAATTTTTCAAATACGTCGACGAGATAACGTGAAGGTGTAACGACCACATCGCATTTACGAATCAATGGTATCGTGGACTTCGGCCAGGTCGTAAGGTGCTTTTCCAGGAACCCGGAACGGTAGTTAAGCAACACCTTCTTCCCAAAAAGCTTGCCGAGGAGAATTGCAGGGGCCGGTGCGAGAAGGAAAGAAGAAAAAGAGGCAGAAAACACGTGTATGATTTCGTACTTCGGGATATTCACAAGTAGGCTCAGTATGTAGCGAAACGTTGTCAGTACTGTTCTGACATACTTGATTTTCTGGAGCGGAGGAATGAACGCCGGATTTGCAGCCAAGAACCCAACCTCGACTTCATCATCGTCGCGAAACTTCTCCACAAGACGGCTTGCCTGAACGGCCTGTCCTCCTACCAACGGTTCTGCAGGAGCTACGATGAGCACACTAATTGGTTCTGGTTTGCTCACAGTTGTTCCTTACGCAGCCATTCTTCAAGAACCAGTACAAACCAAAGCTGTCTTGGCGCCCAACCATTGACCTCACTCTTGCTTAGCAGGTTCAGGACCGCAACGGTGTTAACAAAACCGAGCGCTTCGACACGGGAATCCCTCATTGCCTCCCTGAACTTCCCATTCCACTCATTCGTCAGCCATCTCTGTACTGGGACCCCAAACCCCTTTTTTGCGCCGGCCGCCAACTCCGGCCCAATGTTCTTTCTTACCAGCTCGCGCAATACCGCTTTTAGTTTTCTTTCGTGGAGCCTTGTCTTAAATGGAAGCGAATCTGCGAACTCCCATAGATCTGTGTCCAGAAACGGCGATCGGGCCTCAAGCGCATGATGCATCGTACCGCCGTCCACCTTTGGAAGATATTCACCGGTAAACCGTGTCTCCAAATCGTATTCGAGAAACTCCGCCAATAGATCATCACCTTGTTTCAGCGGAATGTCCCTGTCAGGGAATTTCGCTCCTTGAAGCGTCTCCCCAAGTAATCCTTCACGTTCATAAACCGGCATACCGTCCCGTGCCCTGGTGACCCCACCAAGGCCGCCGTAAGCGTAAGAAAGCCACGACTTTGCGCGCTTTATCCTGCCTGACGACGGCAACTGTTTAGAGAGTAGCCTGATTCCTTCTCCAATCAACTCAGGAGTCGCACGGGCAAACGTCTGGGCCATGAGAAAATGCAGATGTTCAGGATACCCGAGAAAGACGTCATCCCCACCGTCACCTGTCAGCAGAACAGTGGCGTGCTTTCGTACCTCTTTCGAGATGTCGATCAATCCAAGCGCAGAAGCGCACGCAAAAGGCTCGGCGTAAGCGTTTGCAAGAACCCCTATATCAAAAGGCGTCGCACCTGAGATCTCGAGTATCCTGTGATCAATGCCCAGCGATTTTGCTGTTGTCGCGGCAGCTTCGGTCTCATCCCATTCATCTCCGGGAACCCCTACAGTGAATGCAGTGACGTCGCCTCCGAGTTCCGACACAGCCCAACATACAAGACTGGAATCGATACCTCCGCTCAAAAGAGCGCCCACGGGGACATCTGCGAAAAGTCGCTTCTCGACCGCTTTGAGAAAGAGTCTCTCGGTTTCTTCAACTGCCTCTTCAAAGCCGATCGAGCTGTCATGGTTGTGATCCAGTTTCCAGTACTTTCTGGTGGTCACCTTGCCACCCGAGAATTCCAGAATTGTCGCTGGCTCAAGCTTCTTGACTCCCTTGAATATCGAATTCGAATCGGTAATAAACCCGAATTCGAGGTATTCAACAAGTCCATCCGTTGAGATCTCACCGCAACAGCCGCTTTGACGAAGCGCCCGTACCGTCGAAGCAAACGCAAACCGTCCATTAGTAGACGCAAATACAAGTGGCTTCACCCCAAGCCTGTCGCGCACAAGGAATAATCTCTGTGCCCTATCGTCCCAGATCGCAAATGCAAACATCCCTTCGATCCGGGACACCAGCTTGTCGATACCCCATTTCTCAAATCCCTTGAGAAGGACCTCGGTATCCGTACGGCTCGAAAAGCCAACGCCCTCCGAAGAGAGCATTTCTTTCAATTCACGAAAGTTGTAGATGGCCCCATTAAAAACAATCCCTGTTCTTCCGCTCTTTGAGATCATCGGCTGATGGCCAGCCTCGGTCAGGTCAAAAATCGAAAGTCGGCGATGGCCGAGTTCAACGTTCCCCCATGAATGGGTCCCCTCATCATCCGGGCCGCGGCGTTCAAGCTCACGAAGCATTGCTGGTACAGTTTCGGGATCCAAATGCCCAACTTTACTATCATCAATTATTCCCGCAATGCCACACATTTTATTGATCTTCCAAGAGACTTTCGTAGAGGTCCACGACTGATTTCAATTGCTTCGCTGTTGAAAATGTCCCCTCAACAATTTGCCGTCCCCTTCTTCCGAATTTTTCTCCAAGTTCCCTGTCTGCGAGAATTATCGCGAGCTTATCAGCCATTTCCTTGGAGTCATCCGACTGAACCAAGAAGCCGCTTTCTCCCTCCTCAATCGATTCGGCCGCGCCGCCGACATCGGTCGCAACAACAGGTTTTCCCGCAGCCATATATTCAAGAATGGAGTTTGAGAATCCTTCCGCGTAGGAGGTCAGAACGCATATCTCAGAGACATGAAGGAGCTCGGGTATGATTTGGCAGCGATCGAGAAAATGAGAAATCTCACCGACGCCCAGTTTCTGCGCGGTCTCAACCAGAAAATCCTTTCGCTCCCCTTCACCGGCAAAAACGAAATGAACGTCAGTGAACTCCTCCTTTAGAAACCTTGCACTTCTCAGCAACATAGGCTGGTTCTTGACCCCATGACGCAAGTTCGCCACAAGTGTTACAAACCGTTTCGAAACTGGCAGGCCTAGCTTCTTACAAATCTCTTCTCTATCTTTAAGTCCGGGCTTGAGGCGGGCGAGGTCGAGGCCATTGTAAATTACATATGTATTGGAAGTGTCAACACCGCTGGCTTCGAGATATCTCTTCACAGCTTTTGCGTTTACGGTAATTGCTGTCGAAGTCCGGTAGGCATACCGCTCCAGCTTCTCCTGAGCTTTCGTTCGAACCCCGCCTGTTTCCCTCTTAGAAGCGATCCTGATCCCGACACCGGCCAGCTTCGCTGCGAATATTCCGAATACGTTGGTGTAGAAATCGTGGGTGTGTACGATATCGATTTCGTGCTTTCGCATGTAACCGGCGGCTTTCCAAAGCTGCCGGGCAAACCCTAAACTAAAGAAGCTATCAAGTTTATACTCTTCAATCTGATCGAAACCGGCTTTCGCCATCTCCTCAAGCAACACTCCGCTTTTATTGAGCGTCGCGACATGAACTTCGAATTGACCATTTTCTTTTAAAAGCGAGACAAGCTGCACCGCCTGACGCTCAGAACCGCCTTGATGAAAACTGCCTATAAAATGAAGTACTTTTTTGCCCACGTAGGCGTTGCTGCCGGCTAGATGCCGAAGCGGTTAAATTTCCGGTGTGCTCTTCAGAATAAATGTCCGCGAATTCGTTTGGGGTAGCGAGACACTAAAAACATTTCTCGAAGACCTTACACTCAAACGGGCTCCGAACCTTCTCGCACTTGCATGTTCAAGCGCTTTTGGCGATTTCACAATCTCCCTACCGTTTAGAGTAAAATGCTTGCCGTTGATCATTACGAACTCGTCAGGCAAACTTTCGCCCTGACTCATGCGTGCCCACATAAACTCAAAATCAGTATTGAACAACTCAGTTCGAACGATTTGCCCCGTATCCGCAAAGACAAAAAGATCCTGGTAGTTTCTGTAGTTGATCACAAAGGCGCGTCCCCCGGCTACTTCCGTTTCTATAACTTGCGGGGCTTCAAAACCAGCTTCTGCCGGGATCATGAAAGTCAGAAACTCCTGCGGACCGATACCGGTTGAAACAAATCGGACAAAAGGCGCTGTGGTTCTTTGCCCGTAACATGTCGAAATCCAGTTCTCTTTTCGCTGCCAGGACCCGTTGTCGCCAAAAGTGTAAAGACGAAGTCCAATATTTTCACCCGAACTCTCTGTTACGCAAGCGTTTCCGTTTCCATCGTCAATTACCAATGGGTTGGTAAAGCCGTCAAAATGAAAATTCTGCTGGTAGTCGTGTTCTCCGGCGGTCTTCACAAAATCCCGCATGATCCAATAGTCATTCTTTAGGAATAAGAAACTTCTCGAGTAGTCCGCAGACGTGTGCTCAAGGTGACGGTAACCGTTGTGTGATGCTTCCAGGAAATCAAACCGGTCTGCGGAAATCCACCTGCTGACCTCCGCATCTGCCATCGTTAGCCACGAAAACGTAGAACCGAAATCCGAAGATGATTTTTCATCGATGGTCAGAGTGTTATGTGCCGCGCTGGACCTGAACAAATCCCGAATTTCCCTGGATTTATGGTACGTGTAGGTACCTGAGTCAACCAACATCGTCCTTCCGCCGACAGCGAGCTCGAAGGAAAGGGTGTCCGCGTGCCCGTGTCCGCCATTCAGCGAACCTACCTCACCGGCATCGACCAGTAGGAAGTTATCGTCTTCGGACCAGCCGTCGCGCATGACATAAAAACCGCTATCTTCAAAAGCCTTTGACTCAGAGTCCGGCTCGCATGACTTCAGCGAATCGTAGACCGCAAGCCCTTTGGGCCCAAGCAGCCAGAGCACCTGTTGCTTAGGTTCCCCCGCAACCCATTTGTAGTCTCCCCTTTCGAAAATCACGGCGCCCGTTGCCAACGTCCCGCGAAAGTCGTTCGAACTATCGGAACTTAAGGGAAGCATAGAACCACCGTCGTCATCACCAATGAGTGGCGTTGTACCGTCCGGGCGGGTGAAGTGCATCTGGCAATCGAGAAGCGACCTTATCTTCCTAACCAGATACTTGTGATCATTACTTCGGAGCCGACTCCCATTCAGTTTTTGCAGAATCAAAAAATGAATATAAAAATCAGTCGTGTATCGGTGATACCAGGTTGATTGTTCGAAATAGACTCCGTCTTCTCTCACCTGCCGATCGAGTTCCTCAAGCAGGATTTTTTCACTCTTGGCTCTCCACTCGTCCGAACGGTCGAGAAAACTCAATTGGGTACCCAGATAGAAGAGCCCTAGTGCCTCACCGGTTAAATGTGTGTTAGGGCTGTAGTAAGTCGAAAGATACTGCTCGATGTGAGCACCTTGTGAATAAAGAAACTTCAGGGCCCGGTGGAACAGCTGCGGGGAAAAATGAGCTGAATCCCGGAAAAGGTGAAAGGCCCAAATCCATGAAATGGAACGAAGCGCGATTTCCAGACTGCTCACCCAGTTGATGCCCGTTCCGGGCGGATTTTGCTCCAGCCAGCCCGAAAGCTGGTCAGTAAAACACCTCGCATAACGCTCATCGCCCGTTAACCTGTAAGCGACGCCAAGAGTGAAGAAATGGGAGTGTCTATTTATCTCCCAGATAATCTTTTTGTCTCCGGTTTCACGCGAGTTGGCCTCATCAAACTCTTTCCAGTGCTTTATCGGCGCACGAATCTCGGCAACGGGTTCAAAATGCCAATCGACCGGACTGCCGTAATCGAGGTCTTCAAAACCGAGCAGGTCGAATCTACCTTCCAGGATCTTGTCAGCCTTTCGAACAAAATGCCCTGCCGGATCTCCTCTGAACTGATCCCCAAGGAGCCTCGTGCATTCATCAAGATTCAAAATCGAGGGGAAAAAGGTCTTGGTGGAATTAGCAAAGAATTTCTCGTAAATAACTTCAGGAGTTACAGTTACGGAAGGGGCAAAGGCATTGGACTTGATCGCTTTGACCAACTCATGGTCAGAAAGCAGTTTTCCCTTGATCCCGAATTTTTCGGTGTAGGCTGCAACAGCCTGGCCTCCCCGCGTCTGAATTTCCTTAAGACTGCGGCCCTTCAGTTTCTTGAGCTTGTCTATTGGGTTGGACATTTTATGTTCCGGCGATCGCACCTTCGTTCATAATTGAAAGCAGCTTGTAGTCCCGAAAATCGTGAGGATTTCCTACTTTCCCGTCAATCGCCGCAAACACCATGTTAGTTGCCTCACGCGCAGATGCGAAATGCACATCGAAGTTCCCCGATTCCTGTCCGTGATCCATCACACGGCTGAAAAACTCAACGGCCTCATTTCCAATGGTCGCATCAAAATCGTTCTCGAAAAACGAATGACAATAGAGTTTAACAAAAATCCAGTCCGAACGGCCTTTGACAGTGATGTTTGCGTTGAGCCAGCGCCTAAGACGGGCCAGATCCATCGGCTGATTATACACCAGCGCCCCGTCATCCAGTCGTGGAATCGGAACCCCTTTGACCCGGCGCGTCCAGTTCAAGACCAGAGGCCCGGTGAAGATGATCGGAAGTTCCGGCGCCGGGCCATTGACCTCCAATTGCCTCCCCGAACGATGTGGAACCGGCTCATCGAGCGGGTTCCCGCACTCATATATCTGATTGATCATCGGAACCTGCGAACGATCTGGCGCGGAAGCGAGTGTCATGTCCACATAACATCCGGTATCTGCCAGTATCTTCATTTCCTCATCGACACCACAGTTCCTACCGCCAGCTGAATTCGCCAGAGCCAGGTTACCGTGAACGAACGCGTATTTCGGATCACCCTCACCGTCAAAGCGGGAAAGGCACTTATGATCTTCCGCCAATGCGTCCCGGAATTCCAGGAGCTGCCGCTCCAGATTTTCCGGTGAATCGGGCTCATCGACACCATGGTGCAGGTGAATCTCGACCTCACCCAACCCTTCCGCCTGCATTTGCGCTATCGTATCCATGAGGCCGCGATCATATTGCTCGGCCGGATAGAAAAAGGTATGTCCGAATTTTACGCCGTTTGAATCCTTGAGACGATCACCTGTACGTTGGGCCAGCTCATAATAATTGTCCAAGACACGCTTTTGCTGAGAAAGCGGGAGAAGGCCGTCATTGCTCCAGGAAGGCTCAAAATGGTCCGCGATAGTAAAAATTACGTGCTTTTTTTCAAACGCGGTCTTACCGAGAAAACTACGCGTCCTCTCAGCGGGATATCTGACCATCCAAGGAAGGTTCCACTTCAGTTTGTTGGTTAATGAAGGTGAACTCATATTAAACGGATATCGCTGAACCGGAGATTTTCGACACAAAAAACGAAGACTAGTCGTTTTGCGTTCAATTCACCATCGCCTAAATTCGGCTAGCTGCCGTCAACATAGCGTCGATGCCAAAGCTCCAACACCCAAAGAACCCAAAGGGGATGTGAGTGATCGCGTCTTCCTTTCGCGTGTTCCGAAACAAGGGTTTCAATGTATTCCCGTTCGAAATATCCACGTTCCAGCGTTCTATGTTCTAAAAGCGTATTAACGATGGTTTTCCGCAATTTGGTATTAATCCACTCAGCGATCGGAACACCAAATCCTTGTTTTTCGCGATATAGGATCTCATTTGGAACGATTCCTTCCAGAGCCTTTTTGAAGATATATTTCGTTTCGTCGCCCTTCATTTTGAGACCGGGCGGGACTCGCCGGGTCACAAAGTCTATGAGATTTTGGTCCAATAGCGGGACACGGGCCTCCAATGAAGCGGCCATGCTCATGCGGTCAACTTTGGTGAGTATGTCTGAGATCAAATAGGTCTTGCTGTCGAGATATAACAATCGGGAGAGCGGGTCGAGCTTGCCGCCCGAAGCCGCAATTCTTGCGAACAGTTCTTCGGGCTCTGAAATATCCGGACCAAGTGCAGATTGTGTATTCGCGGAATACAGCGATTTCTTCTTTAACATCCCGAATTGAGAAACACTGTCGATATACCGCTCAATCCCTCCAAGCGAAGCGTTGTAGAGGAAGTTCTTGCCGCGTGCCGAATGAGGCATCGCCTCGCTCAACGGCCGCATCAGCTTCTCGCGCACGCCTGCCGGCAAACCACTTACAACATTAGGGTTTCGGTCTTCCTGATAGCGAGAGTAACCTGCAAACAACTCGTCGCCGCCATCTCCTGAAAGCACCACGGTCACAAAGTCCCGCGCCATCTTTGAAACCATAAACGTCGGCATCGTTGAAGGATCGGAGAAAGGTTCGTCTAAATGCCAGACGAGTTCGTCAACCGTTTCGACAAGATCGGGAGTGACGATGAATTCGTGGTGGTCCGTGTTGAAATGCTTTGCAGCTATCCGTGCGTACTTTAGTTCGCTAAAAGAATCTTCGTTGAAGCCGATGGAAAACGTCTTCACAGCTTTACCCGAGATTCGGGACATCATCCCTACGATGGCCGAGGAATCCACTCCTCCGGAAAGAAATGCGCCCAAAGGAACTTCTGAAATCAACCGTGCCTTCACCGCATCTTCGATCTCAGACCGAAGATCTTCGATTAGCTCTCCTTCATCGCATTCTTCGTAACGCTCCCGGTATTCAAAATCCCAGTATTTGTTGGTGGTGATCCCCTTTCGATCAAGAGTGAGCACGTGGCCCGGAACGAGCTTTTTCACACCTTCAAAGACACAGAATTCTTCGGGAACATAACCAAACGTCAGATAAGAGTTAATTGCTCCAAGATCAACTTTCTTCTCCAAGCCGCCATGAGTAAGAAGGCATTTAAGCTCTGATCCGAATACGAAATCGCCGTTCGGGAGCAAAGTATAGAACAACGGCTTTTTACCGACCCGGTCACGCGCGACAAAAAGGGATTGAGCCTTTTCATCCCAGATCGCAAACGCAAACATCCCACGCAGCTTCCGAACACAGTCCGGACCAAACTCGTCGAATGCATGAATTATCGTTTCTGTATCGGAATTGGTCTTGAACCTGTACCCAAGACCCTCAAGTTCCTTCTTCAACTCGAGGTAGTTATAGATCTCTCCGTTAAAAACGATCAGCTTAGAGCCGTCGGTTGAGTAGATCGGCTGCTGACCTGTCTTTAAATCGATGATAGAAAGTCGCCGCATCCCGAGTGCCGCACGACCAACAACCGCCATACCCTGTTCATCCGGCCCACGATGGGTAATCACCTTGCACATCTGATCGAGCAGGGACTCGCGCTCCCGATAGTCCCGGGTCATTTCTGAATCGATAAAACCGGCAATACCGCACATAGGATTAATGAAAACGCCCGACGCCTAGATTCAGGCAAGCAGGGTTAACGCCTTATGACTTTCTTAACGACGTCTTTTAGTTTCTGGGAAAATTCGAGAAGAGCAACCGCGTTGGGTTTGAACTCGAAGTACATCAGCTTCGGGTAATAGGTGTATTCCTTTGTGAAACCGTCCTTAAACCTATTAATATTATACACTTGATCGGATTCGTCGACCATATGGTTGTACCCGCCAAAGTCAAAATACCGCATGCCTCTCACCCTCAGTTCTTCGATAACTGAGAACACCGCTGAATGCAATACGGGCAGCTTTCGCTTTGTTGGATCGCTCGCAGAATGATGATAGAAGCCATAATTCCCCTGCTTTACGATTATCATTCCTCCGATCAGGTCATCGCCTTCAAACACACCATAGAAGAAACCGTTTCTCGATTCCCTGAAGTACTCAAAGAGATTTAGGTAGTCTCTCAGGTTGGCGTCCCGGTCAATCGTCTCACCGCGAACCTTGTACATGCTGCAATAGATATCGTTGAAAGCGGTTACTTCTTCAGCAGTGATCAGCTCACGTGAAACGAGTCCGAGTTTAACCGCTTTTTTGACCGACCGTTTGTGGTTCTTCGAGAGTGACTTCATCAACTCCTCGTCGGAACGCGTGGTGTCGATCACACTGCTAGCCCAGTTTCGTTTATCTTCGAAGGTGCTAAAGGAGTGTTCTTTAGCAATCTTGCGTACCACAAACTCGGAAACTTCACCCTCTTGCCAAGGCAGCTGAACCCTAAGGTACCAGGCACTTGTCGAAGACTTCACCGCCTCGATTATCTCTCCAAGAGCAGTAAGTCCGTCCTCTGCAGAAACAGCTACAGGGCCAAATTCAAGGTTAGCGATCCGAGGTGTCGGAAACCGAAGAAGCGCAAAGGCAACAAGTTCATCATCCTTTCGATATGTGAAATAGAGTACCCGTCCGCTTATCTTCACGAGGTCATCCCATTCGGGAAACTGCCGGAAAGATACCTCCTGCTGTCCACCAAAAAGCCGTGCTACATCCTCACGGTCAATGTCCGTTATCGAAGGGACCAACTCGAACCTGTTATCTCCGTCAGACTTCGTCCAGACGGAGCGTTTTTGTCCTTTGGTTTTAGCCATTTGAGATTCGTAGGAAACGTCGTACATACTGTTTTTCACTCTCTTCAAAAGTCCCCGCGGCATAAGAACCGGCCAGATACAACACAGCAAAAACAAAGAAGCAAACTGCGAGAACGGTGGCCCCCGAGAGAAACTCGGGAATTATTTCACTTGCTCCCGAAAAGCTTCGTGCCGCTCCGGCAACAAGTTCGCCAAGCGGTCCGCGAACCGCTCCGTAGAGAATAAAAGTCACAATACCGCACAAAATACTAAGAACCCCTGTTTTCAAAACATTGGATAAAAGCTTCAGATCTGAAAGTTCGGCCCCAATACTTCTGAAAACAACAAATTCAACCACGAGCATTTCCGCGATTCTGATTCCGACCACGATCGCTATTATCCATCTCATGTCCAAATATAAGATCCCCAAATAAAGACCCGCGACGAGTACGAGAAAGGTAAACACGCGTATTTTCAGAAGAAACCTTCCGAGGTGTTCATATGCACGAACGACCGGATCTGAGATCATTATGTGGAACGGAAGAAGCGTCAAAAAGATGAGAAAAATTGGAACGGAATCCCCGTATTTCTTTGTAAACAAGGTAGTTATAAAGGTCTCCGCAGTGATCATCATAAACACGTAAAGGGGGAAGTACGCGAAAGCGAGTTTTTGCATCGCGCGCGCGGTTACCCGGATCATTTCCTTGGTATCATCAACGAGCTGCAATTCGCTCATACGCGGAATCATCACGGACATAACCGATTCTGCGAGCATCGCGACCAGTGGAAGCTGAAAACAACCAACCGCATAAACCGCCAGCGCCGCCTCACCGTATCGATAACCGACAAAATAATAGTGAAGATCAACCTGAAGCGTCCAAAGTATGCCTGCTATGCCAAATGGCAGGGCGTAGGCAATGTGTTCCCTAAGAAAAGCCGGATCGAACGACTTCCAGAATCCGGGAAAACGTCGTGTGAGGTAGATGAGAAGGATTGCGGTTTGAATCGCGGCCTGGATAATCGCGGCGTAAATGATCGATTCTACCGTCCCGAACCAAAGAACAAATCCAACCATCAGCGCGGTCTTACTAAACTGCGCAAAAATTATGAATACAGTGGCTAGCTTTGACTCCTGGTTTGCTACAGCGACATGTTCGAGAAACATCGAAAAAAGCCATAGCCAAATGGCACACCCTATCAAAGGAGCGAGTCTTGTCATCTCCGGGCTTCCGAAAACGGCTCCGAGCACATTCGGAAACACAAAAAGAAAGAGAAAACCGAGAAGACCTACCCCAAAATGCACCAAAACGATATTCAAAACCGCCGCGGCCCTCTTGTCACGATCGCGTGCGAGGTAGTAATACGCACTCATCGAAATCCCAAGTGGAAGAATTGCAACGGCGTTTGTGACTATGAGAAACGAAAGCCTGTAAAGCCCGAACTCTTCTTTGCTAAGGACTCGAACAACGATCAGAGGAAGAACGAAGGCGAAACCAAATCCCGCAATTTTCGCAAACAAAAGCCAGGCACTCTGGACCTTAAGTGATTTTGTTTTATTGTTGTCTTCGGCCATTTGGTGTTCGTGAAGGTCGGAAGCAGTTTGAAGTGTCAGACGGCATTTTTCGCAACCAAGGCGGGGTTCTCATTGAGAGCCTGTTCAAATTCTTCTCGCCGAAACTTCTTGAAAAGGAACAGCAGAATCGACGGGCTCAGACTCATGATCCCAGCGATCGCACGCAGTTTTTTGTTTCCGTTTTTTGAGGCTCCAAGCTGCATATACTTCAGGCTTTCCTCAAATCTTCCATGAGCGAGCAACACTTTCGCCCGTTCCATATTCAACTGGCTTTCAAAGACGCGAATGCTTTCGTCGGCTGCTAATCTCTCGGTGTCGTTGAGATCAATGGTCTCTTTCACATAGCGAATCCCTGCGAGACTGCGCTCCACAATCCTCAACATACTGCCCGAAATATTCGACTGATGAACCCGGTAATCAAGCAAAATCTCTCGCTGGTAATCGATCTTGACTCCCTTTGAACAAAGCCGGACCCACAACTCGTAGTCCTCGATCGCCATTGGCAGTCCTTCTTCCTTGAACATGCCAAATTCAACAACAGCCTTCTTCTTTAACAGGGTGCCAGAAAGAATCACGTTGCATTTGCCCAGAATAAGCGACTCAACCGTAACAGGACCTTCCGAAGGTGACCTTTCCGAGAAAGTCCTTCCTTCTTTGAGTCCCTCGCCAAAATAGCGGGCATCACAATAGATCAGATCGCAGCCTTTCTCCTTAAGAGCATTTAACTGTCTTTCAAGAAATTGCGGCCTCCAAACATCATCCCCGTCTACAAAGGCCAGGAATTCTCCTTTCGAAACACGTATGCCGGAATTCCTCGCAGCCCCCGGGCCGCCGTTTCTACGTCGAATATAGGTTATTTTGTCCTCGTGATCTGCGAGTGCAGATTCCAAATCCTCTGTATCTTTAGAGCCGTCATTCACAACGATGACTTCGCAATCATGAAACGTCTGAGATAGAACCGCTCTGACCGATTCAGAAATGTAGGGTGAACAATTATAGGCCGGAATAACGACGCTGACTAAAGGGTCAGGGCGAACCTGTTCCCCCACTTTTATCTCGAAGATGCTGTCGTCATTCTTTTCCATCTTTCCGGCTCGATTCTAAGCTCGATTTTCCGCGTCTTTCCTAATAGGCTCCCAACTGGCGTACGTCTCTCCAGTCATAAACTTATAGAATCCGACCACCGAAGCGAAGTTGGCGATAACGAAATACAAAAAAACTGAGAATGGAGATCCCCCGAAACCGCTTTTCTCTAGTATCCAACCGATAAGGGCGAGTCCATAAAACAGCACCTGACCGGCTAAAACTGCGGCAAAGACTGGGTTTAAGAGGCTCAGAAAAACCGAAGAAACGAAAAGGCTAAAAAGAAACACCGGAACCATATAGCGGAGTAGTTTGTGCGAGAAGAGCTGAACTGCGTAAAACCCGCTCTTAAAAGGATTCATCATCGAGCGATTCCGCCAAAGATCCGTAAAAGTCTGCGAAATCACGCGAACACGCATTTTGAACTCTCTTGAGGAATCTACATTCGTTTCTTCAAAACAGACCGCTTCCGGCACATAAACCGAACGGAGCCCCTGCTTATAAAGAATCGTACAAATCAGAAAGTCTGAACACGCCTCGGGGTACATCGGCCTATAGGCTTCTTTTCTAACTGCGTAAAGGCAACCCGATGCGCCTATCAGCGAACATACCTTGCTTTCACTTCGCTTTAGAAATGTTTCGTAGCTCCAGTAGCTTCGGGCGCCTTTTCCAACATCGGACCCCGAGTCATCAACATAAACCAACCGTCCTGCGGCACAACCGACGGATTCATCGGCGAAATACGGGATTAGCTCGCGAAGTACATCCTGCCGATATTCGGTTGTCGCGTCGGAGAACAAGATGATCTCACCCTTTGCCTGCTCAACCGCTTTGTTCTGCGTATAGGTCTTTCCTTTTCTCCCTTCCTGGTGAAAGAGCCGGACCCCGCGGTCTGCAAATCTTCTTACGATCTTATCCGTTTGATCGCTGGATCCATCGGAAGCAACAAGAATATCCATTTTCTCTGACGGGTAATCGATTTCAAGAGTGTTTTCCAATTTCTCAGCGATCGATTCTTCTTCATTAAACGCCGTAATTAGCACCGTGACCAAGGGCTCAGATTCAGAACGATTGATCGGTTTTGGGAAGACTAGAGAAATCAGGTACACAAGTACCGGGTAGCCGATGTAGGTGTAGAACAGCGCTGCCAAGGATAACGCGAAAATGATCTGTAGAACCGGTTCGTAGGTCATCAGTTCTGCCAACCGGGAATGTATTTCTTCAACGAAAACTTCCCGGCCTCTTCAGCAACATTAAACTCGATAGTATAGATACGCCGGAACGCGACCGCATAGGCTATCAGATAGTAAATAAACCAGTTATACGCCACTGAGACGAAGAAACTGGACACGCAAAACCCGATTAGGCTCGCCTGAAAACCGATCGCCAGGAAATAGAACCACCTTCCTTCATCCCGATCCTGAAGTCGGCGCTCGATAGCAGCAAGGCGCCGGAACGGACTGATTAGAAATACCAGATACGCTGCGAGCCCCAGCAAACCGAGTTCCGAGGACACCTGCGTATAAGAGTTGTGAGAAACCAGGTTTCTAATTCCAACGATCGGAAAATTTCCAATTCCAATTCCCCACGGATTCCGAATACTGACAAGTATCGAACGAAACAGGAGATCGCGACGCTGGTTTCTGGAACCCACGCCGTCAAGCGAGGGATCAAAAATAGAAAGAAGCCTCATTCCATAGTTGCCGGGGGCGAGAGCGATAAACAACGCAAAAAACACGATAGCCACCGCGATTACCTGTAGCCTGTTTTCCTTGCTGAGCTTCCAGATCAGGAACCCGGCGACACACATCAAACCGATAAAGCCCCCTCGGGAATACGTCACCATAATTCCGGCGACAAAAAGGCCTGACATCGTGAAGTAGCACAACTTCGCGAGCACACTTCTCGACGCGACTCCAAGTGCAACCGCGAGCGGGACCATCGTAACGAGGTG
Source organism: Pyrinomonadaceae bacterium (assembly GCA_013003215.1). Lineage (GTDB taxonomy): Bacteria > Acidobacteriota > Blastocatellia > Pyrinomonadales > Pyrinomonadaceae > Aridibacter. The sequence goes on along the minus strand of JABDKD010000091.1, from coordinate 14,541 downwards.
CAGCGCGAGATCATTCGGGTTTCCAAACATCCCGCCGATATTCACGCCGACCCGGTACCCTTCAACACCCAATTCGCCGCGCCAGTACATGCCTAATGCCATGTACGAAAGAACCAGCGCTATTCCCATGGACAACCACACCATGCCCATCAACCTTCGACGCGTTCGCAGTACATTCACCATCACGATGAACATCAAAACGGCTTTTATAAATATTTCGTTGAATTCAGCCCAGGCGGTTCTTGAGCTTTTTGCAATCGCAACAGAAATGAGGGCGATCACGGTCAAAAGGATGACCATCTTAACTTCGATAGAAAGATAGGTAAGAGTCCCTTCCGTCGATAGCTGAGCAGGAATGTAGATAAAGAGCGTAGCTGCTGCAACAAAGAACGCTGTCGCGGCCAGGAACCCGAGCCCGGGAATGAGCTCATATGGCCTATATAATACTAGAATCGAAAAGGTGTAAAGGCCAATATAGGTTAGGTAGTGTCCGTTGCGCTTAACCCAGGAATCGCGGTCCAGCATCGTAAAGTCTTTCCGGGCACGATCTTCAACCTTCTTTCTTTTTCGTTCTTTTACGTGCTCCCGGTCTTTAGGCACCGGCTCCTCAACAATATCGGAGGGCTTCGGTGTAATCACATTCTTTCGATCCGGTTCCAAAGCAAAAGCCTCCTCTGAAGGAAGCTCTTCGTTTCGCGGACGCCTTGAGAGACCTTTATCAACTTCGTCAGTTTGCGAACGTCGAGTCTCTTCAGAATCCGTGCTGGATTTTTTCTTTGGGCCGCTAAGCGCACCGATGTCACCGGAATCTTTAGACTTACGACCCCTACGTGAGTTTTTTAGGGAATCATAATCGCCTGCGCTGGAATGATTTGATGACATTGGATCTATTGCGTATTACTTTCCGGGTGGCGGGGCAGATGGACACTAGAAAGTTTAGCAGTAAATAGGGCTTCTTCAAATCAATCCCGCATTGCTATGCGACGATTTCTTCCTCTTGTTGAACCTCTATCATCTCTTTTACATGTAACTTGAGAACCTTCTCAAATTGTCTTGCCTCGTTCACACCGCCAAACGAGAGCTCCTGAAGGTTTGCTTCAATGCGTTTGCGATAATCTGAAACCAAGGAATCGGAAACACCGAGTCGGTCCGCGACCTCAAGCTGTGTACCGCCATCGTTGGAAAGATAGCAATGCCAGAGGATCTTAATCATACGGTTATACTGCTTTGCCTTACCTCTTACGGCTTTGTTCAGGGCGCCAAGGAAACTGTCTACAAATCCTGCGGCCTCTGTCTCGGCTTCGATTCGCAGTGCCTCTTCTTCAGGGTTTTCCCGTAAGTCTGCCGGATCCAGGTCGTAAGTGTAATCCTCATTCCTGTTCGAAGGCGCGGTTATCGGCACCAGGTAGATATCCATTATCGGAAGCCTACCCATCACGAGGCCACGCAGAGATCTAACATTTACAGGTGAATCGACGGCTTTAAATACCCTCACAATCAGCTTTTCAAGTTCAACGTTGCTGATAACGATCTGGGCGTCCCCGGTGCAGCCGACCATGCGCGTATCGCGGGTCTGGAATGAAACGTTCTTGATGCGTTGTTCCATTTCCTGCTGACTTCGGGTCAACTTCGCGTCTTTCCAGCTCGCAAGACCATAGACGCGGTCTGCAAGTCTTCTGTGAATTTCTTCGTTGCCGATGTTATCGAATCTCTTAAAGGTTTCGCTTGTCTGAATGAGTGTCGAAACCCTTCGGGCCAGCCTATAGGATTCGGGATGGCGCTTTCTCAACTGAGCAGTCAGCAAATTCGTCAATTCGATCTGGCTGATCTCGGCTTCGATCTCTGGATCGGACATCTCGGTGTCGAGGTAGTGCTGAAATCGTTCCTTGCTCAAAAGCGCAACAAACAACTCCTGCGTCATGTCCGTATAAACATTATATTTCCCTTCTTCGACGAGGAATCCGGCCCGTTTCGAGGCGCGAACCAAGGGATGAGAAGAAACGATTCTGTGAAGTTCAGTCCAAATCTGGTTCACGTCGGAACTGACAAGGCACTTATTCCATTTGGCTACCTTAATTCGCTTGTTCCGGACGAACTTCTTTTTCTTCTTTTTTTTGGATTTTTCAGACGGATGTGCCTGACTCTTTTTTGAACTCATATATACCTTCCGCTCTATATTTCCTGCATGCCTTACAGGTGTTCAAAGTTCTTCTTAACCCAGAATCTCCTCCCGATTGAGACAAAGGGCCATTGGGATTTTGCCTACAAATCCCGTAGAAACGAGCAATTTTTGATAGAAAAACTTTGTGGTAACGAAACGCCGAGCTAAAGCGTTTTGTGGAGGGTGGCTAAACGGCGTAGAGTTAACCGTTCAACTACATTTTAGATATTAACAGTTCATACAGAATAGTTCAACATTTTTTTTTATTGTTTAACAAATTTGTGTACTTAGTTACCAGTTTTGCGCTAAACCCCTACTTTTAAGGGGTTTTAACCGATTTTTGATGATTGAGAAAAGTTACCCTTATTTTTGGAACAATGGCCCGATTGTAGATTTACTTTGTTAGTGACAAAAAAAGTGGCTTCTTGTGTCTCGTGCCCGGAGAACCTGAAGTTCAAATTCTGAATATGCAAAATCGAACGATGTTGAGTTTTCACAAGAATCGGGACTGCCCGACCTCGGAGGAGCTTCTGGCGCACCTTAACGGGTCGGTACGGGTGCGGTCTGAAAAGAAGATCGATGAACACATTTGCGGATGTGACTTCTGCGGCGCCGAAGCTGAATTTTATTCACATTTCCCTCACGCGGCAGACGATAATATCGCTGTATCTGATATTCCGGATCATTTGTTCGAACTCGCGGAAGCGCTTCTCAACAACAAACGAAGCGGGAATAAACTCTTAAAAAGACTGATCAAAGAAAGTTCGGTAGCTTAAGGAAGTTGACTGAGTTGACTGAGTTGATTGAGTTGACTGAGTTGATTGAGTTGATTGAGTTGACTGAGTTGATTGAGTTGATTGAGTTGATTAAGTTGATTGAGTTGATTGAGTTGATTGAGTTGATTAAGTTGACGAAGTTCTGAGTTCAAGTTTCAAGTTTCGAGTTCCAAGTCAGAATTCCAAGTTTCTGATATTTTCCTTTTTCCTTTTTCCAATTTTCATTCTGATACATTTTCCATTTAGAAACATCGTCCATTTCAGTTCATCGTCCACAAATCTCAGCAATCGCTTCTGAGTACTTCTCATCGATAACGCTTCGCTTAATCTTCAGCGTGGGTGTCATTTCACCTTTATCGATCGAGAACTCATTCGGAAGAAGATACACACGCTTAACGCGTTCGTAGTCATTAATTTCCTTCGTAAACCTTATCGCGTCATTCTGGACCCGCTTAATTACGAATTTGTTTTCGCAAAGCTCGGCTCGCGTACCTGACGCTTCTATTCCCTCTTCTTTGAGTGTTTCCTTCAACGTCTCCCAATCGGGGACGATCAGTGCGCCAACCTGTTTCTTGCCATTACCGACGACAACGGGCTGACTGATAAGCGGCGATTGCTTCAAAAGGCTTTCGACCTGCTGCGGCGCGACATACTTCCCGTTCGATAACTTGAAGAGATCTTTTAGCCTGTCGGTTATATGAAAATGACCATCAGGATCTACGTACCCCACATCTCCCGTGTGATACCAGCCCTCGTCGTCGAGGGCCTTTTTAGTCTCCTCCGGCTTGTTATAGTAACCGGACATCACATCGTCACCGCGTATAAGGATCTCACCATTCTTCTCGGCAATCTTCATCTCGATACCATCAAAAGGCTTACCGATGGAATCGACTTTGTTATCTTCGGGCCGATTGGCACAGACGATACACGCCTCAGTCATCCCATAACCTTGAAGGATCGGTATTCCCGCTGCCCAGAAAGCGTACGCAAGCTTTCGCGAAAGAGGCGCACCTCCGGAAACGAAGAACCGCAGAGATCCGCCGACTCCTTCACGCCATTTCGAAAAGACGAGTTTGCTCGCAATCTTGTGTTTTGCGGCGAGCAATGCCGGAACGCGTTCCTTTTTTTCAACGAAGTCCCAGTACTGCTGCCCGATATCCAGCGCCCACATGAACAGCTTTGTTTTGGCTCCTCCGGCCCGTTTCCCTTTTTTGACGATCTTGTGATAGACCTGTTCAAACAGACGAGGCACGGCCGTCATGATCGTGGGTTTCACTTCCTGAAGATGACTGGCGAGATGCTCAAACGCAGCACAGTAGTTGATCGCAACGCCATTCGCGCACAGCACGTAAAACACTGTCCTTTCAAAGATGTGAGATAGGGGCAGAACCGCCAGAGACCGGTCAGTTGGTGTTATTGGCAAACTTTTTGAAATCGATTTCACGTTCGAAACAAAGTTACCGTGCGAAAGCATGACGCCTTTTGGCTCGCCGGTCGTCCCGGATGTGTAAATAATTGTCGCTAGATCGTCCTCTTCTATTTCAGCGATCCACTTTTCGAACTGATCGGGTTCGACTTTTTCCGCTTCTTCGCCAAGCTTTTCAATTGAAGAAAGAGAGATCGCACGCCCGTCGTCTTCCGGTACGGCATCTTCATCAAAGAAGACGATCCTTTCGAGTCGCTCGACGCTTTGGACCGCCTGCTCGGCATGTCGCCAAAGCTTCTTGCCCGAGATAAAGAGCATTTTGGCTCCGGAGTCTTCAAGTATGTATCGGATCTGTTCGACTGCCTGGGTGGTGTAGATCGGGACGTTGACGGCGCGGAGAGAGAGTATTGCGAGATCTGTAAGGGACCATTCAGGGCGGTTCTCCGAAATAATCGCGACCTTGTCCCCCGGCTTGATTCCCATCTCCGAAAGGCCGAGCGCAATATTACGGATCCTATCGATAACGGCTTCGCCGGAGAGGTTGTGCCAAACGCCCTTTTTCCTGTAATTCAGCGCGTCCGGTTTTGCATGTCTTCGAAACGATTCGATGCAGTAGGACGGCAGGTTCTGGGGGATTGCCTCAAAGCCGATTAAATTCTCAGCAGTCATAAATTACCCTTCGAAACCAAAGTATGTGTCGGAGCCGACAATTATAGCCTTTCAAAGGATTTATTGTCACGGGACACAATAGTTCTGTGAGTTTGCTGAGTTGGCTGAGTTCGGTGAGTTGGCTGAGTGACCCTTCACACGCTCACACCTGCCCGCGTTCTTTCCCGCTCACATTATCAAGATCTGGTCGCAAGCGACCGTGCGGACCTGGAGATCCGCGCTCCCGAAGAGACGCGCTCCTACTAACCTTCCCGCCTTTCCGCCTTCCCGCCTTTCCGCCTTCCCTCCTGCGCTCCTACTTACCTTCCCTCCTTCCCAAACGTGGCACATTCTTTGCACTCCATAGATTGCGCGTGAAAACACGCCTCCCGAAATCCCACGATTTTCGACACGTTATCCATGGAAAATACCGCAACAGGACGCATCCTTACGCAGGCCAACAATTATTCACATTTAACAGTGCCTATCGGGGCTGTAGTGATATTGCTGGTCCTTCTCATACCCCTTCCGGCATTCCTTCTCGACATCCTCATCAGTTTTAACCTGATGGCTGCCGTAGTGGTGCTCCTGGTGTCAATGTACATACTAGAGCCCGTCAAATTTTCGTCATTTCCGAACCTTCTGCTCCTAACCACTCTCTTCCGCCTCGCACTAAATCTCGCAACCTCCCGGCTCATACTCACTGACGGCAACTCAGGCGAAGCCGCTGCCGGACAGGTCATAAAAGCTTTCGGTGAGTTCGTCATCGGCGGCAACTATGTCGTCGGTGTTGTTATTTTTCTAATCCTTCTCGCTATTCAATTTATCGTTGTAAACCACGGTGCGGTTCGATCGAGCGAAGTAACTGCCAGATTCACGCTCGATGCAATGCCCGGTAAACAAATGGCGGTCGACGCCGATCTCGCAGCCGGAGTTATTGACGAAAACGAAGCCCGGCAAAGGCGTGAAGACATCAGCCAGGCGTCGGAATTTCACGGCGCAATGGATGGTGCGATTCGATTCACTCAGCGTGATGCCATCGCTTCAATAATCATTGTCGCCGTAAACATCGGCGCCGGTTTTGCAATCGGCGTCTTTCAGCACGGAATGAGCCTCGAACAAGCGATCCGGACTTACACAACACTTACGGTCGGCGACGGTGTATCGGCTGCCGTTCCTTCCTTGTTCATATCCGTTGCCGCCGCGATCATCACGACACGTTCAGCGTCTGCGACCAGTATCGGTGCCGAAATGAGCGGGCAGCTACTTAGCAACCCGAGGCCCTTGTTTATCGCCTCAGGTGTTTTAGCCTTCTTGGGTGTTCTTCCGGGAATGCCTCATCTGGCGTTCATCATGCTGGCATCCGGTGCGGCTGGAATAGGCTTCCTCGCTATGAAGAAGAACAACCATGCAGAGGAACAGGAAAAGCAGGCTCTTCTGTTGAAAGAAAAAGAAGAAGAAAAGGTTGAGCCCGAGAATATCGAAAGACTTCTTCGTGTCGACACTCTTGCTTTGGAAGTTGGTTACGGTCTTGTCGGTCTTGTAAGCGAAGACGATTCCTTTCTTAACCGCATACGTGAGATCAGGAGGCAAGCCGCCCTCGAATTCGGAATTATCGTCCCCTCCGTTCACGTCACCGACAACCTGCAACTCGCGCCAAGAGAGTATTCCATACTATTGAAAGGCGAAAAGATTGCTGGGGGCGAGGTATTCCCTGACGCCTATCTTGCGATCGACCCGGGCGCCGTTCGCGAAAAGGTAGACGGGATCGAAACCCAGGACCCATCTTTCGGCATGCCGGCAATCTGGATTCGCAGAAGCGACGATCGCGATCGAGCCGTAGCAGCGGGGTACACGGTCGTCGACCCAACCACTGTTGTCTGCACGCATCTTTCCGAGACCATCAAGTCTTACGCTCCCGAACTCCTCGGACGACAGGAAACGCGTGAACTACTCGACAACCTTGCCGAGACCCATCCGAAGACCGTCGAGGAGGCAACACCAAAAGTACTAAGCCTCGGTGAAACTCAAAGAGTTTTGCAGAATCTGCTCGCTGAAAGAGTTCCCATCAGGGACCTTGCTACGATCCTCGAAGTCGTGACCGATGTCGGCGTCGTGACGCGCGATGTCAACGCCTTGACGGAAGCTGCGCGCACTGCCCTCTCCCGAACCATTTGTTCAAACCTCGCAAATGAGTCCGGTGAACTCTCCGTCGTAACGCTCGATCCGTCGCTTGAAAATGAGATCGCTGAACGCCTCGGACTGCTCGGAGGCAATGCGGAACAGGCTATTGAGCCCGAATTCGGCAGAATGCTCCTCGAGAAAATCGAGACTGCCTGCCAGGCAGCAGTTATGGCCCAGCCCATCGTTCTCTGCTCGACAATGATTCGACCGCACCTAAGAAAACTAACGGAACGCTTCTTGCCTGATCTTGAGGTGATCGCCCACGGCGAGATCGCTCCGAATGTCCAACTAATACCACTCGGAACCGTCGGTTAAACTCCCGACTCCCAAAGCCACGAAAATTCAATTGACCCTTGAATTCGACTTGGAGAAACCAAATGAACGTTAAGAAATACCGCGCTACAACAACCCGTGAAGCTCTCGAACAGGTCAAACAGGACCTGGGCGACGACGCATTTGTACTGGAAACCCGGCAAGTTAAATCCGGCGGCTTTCTCGGCCTCCGCGCGAAACGTCAAATCGAAATAAGCGCGGCATCGTCTTCCCTTGCGGAAAAGCCGGAGGAGCTATTTGAAAAGAAAACAAAGCCGGGCGCGGGAAGCATCAAGATTGTTGATGACTCATACGCCGCACCGCGCAAGCCTTCTGCTGTGGATGCGAATTCCAGGGAAAAGATCTTAAACGCTCTCGCAGTTCGCGCGTCCTCAGCGAAGAACGTAGAAAACATCATCCCAAAAGCTTCAAAGAATCTAAACGAGATTCCGGCAACCGGAACGAAGCAGATCGAAGTGGTCGAACTGAATCCGGAAGCGCCAAAGATAGTCCATGCGAAGAAGAAGGCCGCAACGGCTCCAAAAGGTGCCGTACCGGTCAACACCGGCGGTTCGATATCAAAATCTGACATTGACCAGATCCGGGCGGAACTGCGGGAAATGAAATTTTCTCTAAACGCGTTTGGACCCGAGTCAACGCGGTATCACGGTGAAGTGAACTTTGAAAAGGATTCCGCAATCTATGACTACCCCTTTTACGAGTCCTACCTGGAGCTTTCCAAAACGGGACTGGACCCCGAGCGAATCCGAAAACACCTGGCAGAATTCGTTCCGCAGTTTTCAAACGGAGCGCTTCCCTCCGACAACCTTACGCGATTGGTTCTCAAGCGAATTCTCGATTCTTCCCTCGAGTTCTTTGGTGACCCTCTTGAAAAGACAAAGCGCCTTGCACTCATTGGCGCGACCGGTGTCGGTAAAACAACAACGATCGCGAAGCTCGCAGCTAGGGCAACCCTCCAGGACGGCAAGAACGTAGAGTTGGTAACTCTCGACACTTACAGAATCGCCGCAGTGGAGCAACTAAAAACCTATTCAGAAATTATTGGGGCCGGCTGCCACGTTGTGCGAACTGTCGAAGAACTTGACGAAACACTCGACAAGCTCGGAGATGAGTCGACCGTGTTGATCGATACTACGGGCCGAAGCCCATATGACCTCTCGGATCAGTTTGATGTTTCAGATTACCTATTGAACAACAAAGAGATACACAAATGCCTCGCAATTCCGGCCACCCTCAATTCGCATGATGCGCTGGCGTCGATCCGCAAGTTCGATATGTATGGTGCGAACAGCCTCGTTTTAACGAAACTCGACGAAACTTCCCGCCCGGGCCTTGTCCTCGATACGGCTTCCGATTCTAAACTGGCTGTCTCGTATTTCTGTATGGGTCAACGGGTACCCGAAGATATTCGGACCGCAAATGCTGAAACAATCGCAGACCAAGTAATGCCGCACGCAAATACCTCCTACCGGATGAGTGCATAGTTCCGGGGAAAACCAAACAATGAATGATCAAGCATCAACGTTGAGGCTGGTCACCTCTAACGACCAGGCCGACCGGGCCACTTCTCCTCAAACATCCAACCAAATGAAAACCCGCTCATATACTCAAAGCATCGCAATCTCAGGCGGAAAAGGTGGAATCGGCAAATCGAACCTTTCTGTAAACCTCGCCATTGAACTCGGCGCACTCGGAAAAGAGGTCGCGCTTCTCGATGCGGATCTCGGGCTTGCGAACGCGGATCTTCTCTGCGGAGTAACCCCAAAGCATCATCTGGGTCATGTCGTCGCGGGCTGGAAAGAGCTTGACGAGATTTCCATCTACCTTTCGTCAAACGTTCGGCTTTTGCCGGGCGGAAGCGGTGTCAGCAAACTCGCCAACTTATCGGTCGATAACGGTTCTGATTTGCTTGAAAAACTGAAGGATCTGGAAGAGTCGATTGACTACCTTCTTATCGATACTGCCGCAGGTGTAGCAGACAACGTCATGGGAATGCTTTCAGCGGCCGGTGACGTGATAATTATCGCTACACCGGAACCAACCTCGATCGTCGATGCTTACGCAACGATCAAGGTGATTCTGCAAAAGGCCGAGTCAAAACCAATTCACATCGTCGTCAACAATGTCGTCGGAGTAGGGGATGCCGAGCAGGTCTTTGAGCAGATTGACCAGGTTGTCCGTAAGTTTCTTAATCACCGGGTGAAGTTTCTTGGAATGATTCCCACGGATCCCAACCTGCCCGAAGCGGTTCGCGAACAGACACCGATCGTTAGATACGCTCCGCAATCGCCGGCAAGCCGGGCGATCCGGCTGATTGCCAAACAGCTTCATTCACAAGAATCAACCGAACTTCTGACCCCTTCCGAGAAAGCAAAATCCTTCTGGAATCGATTGAACCAAAACCACAACTAAAATGCTGCGAAGCTCTCCCACAAAAAGCTACGAATCAAAGTTACCTGGTAAATCCGCCAAGATTTCCGGTGAACAGCGCGATGCACTGATCACAGGGCACCTGTCGAAGGTGAAGTACATCGCCGACCGCATGGCCGCGAAGCTTCCGCCATCCGTGGAACGAGATGACCTTTATGGAGCGGGGGTTCTGGGGCTTCTTGATGCCGTCGAAAGATATGACGCCTCAAGGGGTGTCGCATTTACAACATTTGCGGAAATGCGGGTTCGGGGTGCGATTCTTGACAGCCTTAGGGCCTTAGACTGGGCCTCCAGATCAGCAAGAAAAAGAGCAAAAGAGATCCAGGATGCGTTCTCCGACGTCGAGCAGGAAAAGGGACGAGCAGCAACAGAAGAAGAGGTTGCTGAGCACCTTGATATCCCGCTCGCCAAACTCCATTCCGCACTTCAGGAAATTCGGGGATTGACTCTCGGCAACCTGGACGAGCCGGAAGAATCAACCGGGTTAAGCCTTTTGGACACGATCAGCGATGGAGGCCATTCTCCGCTTGAACGGTTCGAGATGTCCGAGAGACGCAGTATCCTCGCCGGGTTTATTGACAAGCTACCAGAAAAGGAAAGGAAAGTAATCGCGCTTTACTATCTCGAAGAACTCAATATGAAAGAGATCGGAGTTGTTCTAAACGTCTCTGAATCAAGGGTTTCCCAGCTTAGAACGCAAGCCATCCTAAGGCTCCGCGCCAACATATCGTCACTCATATGAACACCAGTGAAATAGTCTCAAATGAAGAAATGTCTGCGCTTGTTCCCGAAGACGGCGGCGGAGCAGGTGGTGCTTTGGGCAGATCAAATGTGATCCCGTATAACTTCCGGCGCCCGGACCGGCTTTCGAAAGACGAGATACGCTCGATCTACCTGCTGCATGACCTCTTTGCCCATGCTCTTTCTTCAAGCCTTCCGCTGTTCCTGAAAGCCGTCGCCGAGGTGGACCTGATATCGGTTGAGCAACAGACATTCGGTGAGTACCTCAAAGGGCTCGCTGACCCGACAACGATCTTTACGCTTGACGCCAAAGAGCTCAAAGGCAGTTTCGCAGTGGAGATCAACTCGCCCATCGCATTTCCTGTAATCGACCGTATGCTTGGCGGAATAGGAAACGACCTTGAGAAGAAACGCGCCGCAACAGATCTCGAATTGAACATCCTTGAAGGCTTTCTCGGCATAGTCATCGATTCTTATCGGGAAGCCTGGAATCCGATCACAGAACTCACAACTGAAATCGAAGGGAGAGAAACCCGACCCCAACTCGCGCAAATGGTTGCTCAAAATGAGGTTGTTGTGACGATCGCGTACCAGCTGACTATCGGAGAATCAAAAGGATCTATGAGCTTTTGCCTGCCGATCACCACACTCGAGAGTGTCATTGAAAAGTTTCATCCGGATACACAAGGAGATGAGTACGATGTGGATCCCGATATCAAACGGCCTTTGTTTGATGCGCTCGAACGGGTTCGATTCGCCATTGAGGCAGACGCGAAACCTATTCGAATACGATACGGTGACCTCATCGCACTTACCGAAGGAGATATTCTTCGCACCAACCATCGCACTGACGCACCTCTTCTGATCAGTGTCGGCGGCAACCGAAAATTCAAAGCTTCTCTGGCCGCAAACAACGGGCAGAGAGTCGTACGAGTTGAACAGACAGTCTAGGAAAAAGGGATAACAAATGGACATTCAAAAGGAATTCATGGAACGGCTCAAAGATGTTGAGATGGACGTCACGGTGCGGTTTGGCAGTACTGACCTCCCGCTGCGGGACGTCGCCGCACTTGGTGCCGGTTCGATGATAGAACTTAACCGTACGGTCGATGAACCGGTCGAATTGCTTGTAAACAACTGCCCCTTCGCGAGGGGTGAAGTCGTAGTGGTCGACGGCTACTACAGCGTTAGGGTCACAGAGGTATCCCCTCCTGAAAAAAGCCCGAACACCTTCCTCGCAGGGGCGATCAAAACTGATGACGAGGCCCCCGCTCCTCAAGATACGGCTCCTTCTAAGCCAAGCGCCCCTCCGAAGCCTCAAAAACCAAAGACAGATGCGAAGCCGCCTCAGGCTAAGCCGGCTCTACAAAAGCCGCCGCAGCAAAATAAACCTGCTCCTCCAAAGAAAGAAAATCCGGGAGATAAATAGACATGCTAACGGAAACCAACTTCATGATCGCAGCGGCGCTTCTGAGCGCAACGGCAATTGGCCTTTCGCTGGTCACGCTTCTTAGAAACCGCCGACAACAGCACTTGCTGGAACTCGAAGCCGAAAGAATCGAACTACTGGAGGAAACCCTCGCAGAATCAAGAGGACTCCTTGAATCAAACTGCGAAACGGCATCAGAACACGCGAGGCGAATCGCGTGGCTTGATGCGAAACTTCGCCGCAGCCGACATGTTTCAACACAGAAGAAACCGGTTTCGAAACCTGTCTCAAACGGTCGTACCAGTATCAGCCGAAACAAAGACCGAGTCCTAAAACTCGCCGAAACCGGTCAGGATGCCAGAACCATTGCCGCTACACTCGGCCTCATGCCCGGCGAGGTGGAACTGGTTCTAAACCTTAACAGCCGCAACTAACGAGGAAAAACTATGAATCCAGGACTATATACAGCTTTTCTCGGAATGCGCGCCCGCCAGAGGACCCTCGAGGTTCAGGCAAACAATATCGCCAATGCATCCACGGATGGTTTCAAGGCCGAACGGCTTGCCTACTCAACCGTCGAAGCGGACCACAAATCAAAGAGCGAATCACAGAAAATGGTCGCGGGAGTTCTTTCAACTTCAGAGACCGACTTTCGGTCCGGCACACTGCGTGAAACAGGTGGAGCACTCGACGTTTCAATTCGAGGTGACGCCTTTTTTCAGATCCAGACTCCACGAGGAGTTAGATACACGCGTGCGGGAAGCTTCACTCAGGATGCTGCCGGACAGCTAATTACGAAAAACGGTGATTTGGTTGTCGGTGAAAAAGGTGCAATCACGCTGCCGAAAAACTCGCAGGTTGTGATCGGATCCGACGGAGTACTTTCGTCGGACGGTCAGCGTATAGACAAACTGAAAATATCACGGTTCGAAAACCCGGTGCAGGCCCTTAAGAAGGACGGCGACTCTCTTTTCGCGGCAACGGGAATAGAAGAACCTACCGACGCTCCGGAATCCTCTGTTCTCCAGGGAACCCTGGAATCTTCAAATGTGAGTGCCGTAACCGAAATGGTTTCAATGATTAACAACACCCGTGAATTCGAATCCCTACAACGTTCAATCTCGCTAATGATGAACGATGTGGGTCGCAAGATCTCAACTGAGATCGGCAGAACTTAAAAAAAGGAGAAAATAATGCCAAACAGAGCTCTTCTGACAGCTGCGACCGGAATGCAGGCTCAGCAGCAAAATGTCGACAACATCGCAAATAATATCGCCAACTCCGGAACCACCGGTTTCAAGCGGGGACGAATACAGTTTCAGGATCTCGTATACCAGAATCTTCGGTCCGCAGGTGGAGCCTCGAACGCCTCGGCAAACCTGCCAGTAGGTTTGGAAATTGGTCTTGGCACCCGTTCGATTGCGAACTCGCGTTCCTTCCTTCAGGGTGACTACAAAGAAACGGGCCAACCCACAAATATGCTTATCGAGGGCAGTGGTTTCTTTCAGATCCGTCTCGCAAATGGCGATCTCGCATATACCCGCGATGGCTCATTTGGACTCAACAACCAGGGCCAGCTGGTAACCTCCAGCGGTTACCAGGTCGAACCCGCGATTCAGATCCCAAACAACGCGACAAAGATCACTGTCGGTAATGACGGCACCGTGTCAGTAGGAATTCCCGGCCAGTCCAATGAGACAAATGTAGGCCAGATTCAGCTGGCAGTATTTGCCAATCCTGACGGCCTTGCTGCTCAGGGGGGAAACCTCTTCAAGGAAACGGGCGCCTCGGGAACAGCAAGTGTCGGAACTCCGGATTCAGAAGGATACGGAAAGATCTCGCAGGGATATCTGGAAGGCTCAAACGTAAATGTAGTCGAGGAACTCGTCAATATGATCTCGGCCCAGCGAATCTACGAAACTAATTCCAAAGTGATCACCACAGCCGACAGAATGCTGGGTACGATCAATCAAGCCGTCAGCTAAGTATGATTAGACGCGTGACTTACATTCTGATCCTGTTACTTCTTGGATCCGCTTCCGTTTACGGTAGTGCTTCCAAAGCACAGATCATGATCAGGGAAAACTCGGTCGTTGCCGGAGACATCGTGACCCTGGGCGACATATCTGAAATCCGTGCATCAACCGAAACCCAGGATCTGCTAAGTTCCATTTCGTTGGGATACGCACCCAGGATAGGCGCTGTGCGAACCATTCCGCTCAGAAAGATCAAGCTCGTGATCGCAGCTCGCGGGCTTCAGTCTTCCGAATATAGCCTTTCCTCCCCGAGGGTCGCCTATGTCAGACGCGAAGGGCAGCAGGTTCCTAAAGAACTGATTCGAGAACGTGTTGAGGATACTTTGGCAACGGCATTCAAAAACAATCCGATAGAAGTAAGGATCACACGGCTGGAT
>JABDKD010000062.1 GCA_013003215.1 Pyrinomonadaceae bacterium | reverse complement strand
GAGAACGAGCTTTCCGATCTTGCTCTTCGGTATGACCTGACAGTTCCTTTGGCAAGAGTTATCGCCAATAACCGCAATGAGTTACCTCGTTTCTTCAAGCGCTACCAGATTCAACCGGTTTGGCGCGCCGACCGACCGGCCCGAGGCCGTTACAGAGAGTTTTATCAGTGTGATGTGGATGCGATCGGTTCCGGTTCGATGCTTGCAGAGGCCGAGCTTTGCTCAGCGATTTGCGACATATTTGATGAGCTCGGTTTTGAGGACTACGCGATCCGCGTGAATGACCGCAGACTCCTGTTTGCTGTAATTGATGCCTCAGGGATTGATGAGGACCTTGCAAACCGAGCAGTAGTAGTTCTGGATAAGCTCGACAAGATAGGATTTGAGAAAGTCGCTGATGAACTCAAGGCTATCGGCGTGTCGGGGGAAGCCGCCGGCGCGTTAATAGGATTGCTGAAAAAGATCGAAGGCAAATCCAATAGTGACGTAATCAGGGATGTTTCTAGCTTTACGTCCGGAAACGAAACGGCAGATGAGTCGATCAGGGATCTTGAGTCCATCCTGAGCCTTGCGAAAAGCGACAAGATGGCGATCGACGTTTCTTTGGCACGAGGCCTTTCTTATTACACCGGTGCGATATTCGAGGTAATACTTACCGGCGATGATTTCTCCGGAAGTGTCACCGGAGGTGGCCGTTATGATGGCCTGATCGGAATGTTCGGCAAAGAGAAGATTCCCGCAGTCGGGCTTTCTATTGGACTCGAGAGAATTCTTCTTGTCATGGACGAACGCGAAATGTTTCCGGAAAAACTCACAGACTCTCCGGCGGATGTGATGGTCGCTCTCTGGAATGAAGATACGATCCCACATGCACTTCAGCTTGCCGGAAAACTTCGAGAATCAGGTTTGCGGGTCCTCGTATATCCACAACCGGATAAGCTGGGTAAACAATTTAAATACGCTGATCAGGTCGCAGTTAAATATGTCTGTATTCTAGGTGAATCAGAAATTGAAGAATCGAGCGTTTCAATAAAAAATCTCGCAACGGGAGAACAGCAATCCGTACCGCTAGGTGAGGCTGTGGCTTTTCTGGTTCAATAATTCGATTTAATTCGTGCGGACATTTTTTGCAAGCTGAATAAGTTATTAGCGAGTTTGCTAGAGATAAACATTAGTTTTCATAATATTTGAGGAAGAAAAATATTAACGTCTGTGGTGTAATAAGATATAATTAAACTTGAGGCGTTTGCTTCAAAAATCGAATACGGAGAATGATTGAAATGCATCCTGAAACCGGCACCGGAGTTGCCGACACCGCACCCACAGAACCGTCCAACGGCAATAATGGACACCTTCCTCAGAAATCGAAACACGAAGAATCTATTACCTTAGAGGAACTCCTTTCTCTCAAGTCTCAGAAGAAGTTCATCGAAAAGCTTCAGAAAAAGAACATTTCTGTTAAGAAGATCAAAAAAATCCTAGCCTACGAGAACGAACTCGAGAAATTACAGATCGAGCTTGTTAAACTCCAGCGTTGGGTCCAGGAAACGAACCGAAGAGTTGCGATTCTCTTCGAGGGCCGGGATGCCGCGGGAAAAGGTGGATCCATACGGAGGTTTGTAGAGCACCTGAATCCTCGTGCGATGAGAATCGTTGCGCTGCCGAAACCAACGGAAGAGGAATTAGGGCAGTGGTATTTTCAAAGATATGTGAAGACACTTCCTAACCGCGGCGAATTGGTGTTCTTTGACCGCAGTTGGTATAACCGCGCCGTTGTTGAGCCGGTAAACGGATTCTGCACAGATGAGGAGTACCAGAGGTATATGCGCCAGGTACCCGAGTTCGAGCACATGCTGTACGAAGACGGCATCGATTTGATCAAATTCTGGTTTTCGATCTCAAAGGAAGAACAGCTAAAGAGATTTGAATCGCGCAAAGACAACCCTTTGAAGCAGTGGAAGCTGAGTCCGATCGACGCCAAAGCACAGGAGCTCTGGGATCGGTATACACACTACAAGGAGTTGATGTTCAGTAAAACGCATACGACCTACAGTCCATGGATTATCGTTCGCGCAAACACTAAGAAGACCGCCAGGTTGGAAAGCATGAAGCACGTCTTATCCAGTCTTGACTATAAAGGAAACGATAATCCCACGACTTCACTCGTACCGGACCCGAATACGGTTCAAAGATTTCACCGTTCATCTGTGAATCTGGACTAGAAGATTTCTAAATATCCATTTGGAAGCCCGTTTCGACGGGCTTTTTCCTTTTGCAGGCAACCTTTTTCGAAAATTCCCCTCGAACCATCAGGTTTTGGAGTAAGAACGCGGTCGAATTTTATTCGTATCTTGTAGAAATCGTGCAGGATTATTGGGTTCTTGATTCATTTCCTACGTTTTTTCTTCCACGCAATAGGGACTCAGGGCCGCTCAATTTAGGGAAATTTGCCCGATTGAGAGTTTAATTAGGTAAATAGATTCAAAGGCAGATAGTAGCCCCCCTACTGTGTACCGTCCGGAGCCAGGTTATGAGGAAGGAAAGTGACCTCCCTTCGATTATTGCCGATCGTGAAAAAGGATTGGTAAAACGAGGGTCAAGAATAAATTCGATTTTGAAAAAAATTAGCTTTTTCTCGAAAGAGAATGGAGAAAAAAGCGATCCGGCCGTTTCGGATTCCGTCGAAGAAGAAAAGCACATTTCTTTTTCGGCTGAGGATTCGGAAGAACCGGAGGTGCACACCGTCAATCTTCTTTCGAGCGATTCCGAGAAATCGGCGCCGGCAGATAAAGAGGGAAAAGATCCATCGACGGAAGATTTATCGAAATTGAACGGTGTTTCAACAGAATCCGGGGCTGCGGTGAAGCCCTGCGAGCAATCCGAATCAGAGGCCGGCGAGAAGGGAGCGAAGAAGGTTCACGTTGTTTCTGAACAACAGTCAGTTGCAGAAGAGGATGTACATAAGGCAAATCCGGATGTTCCTCAAGAACCGGAGTATGTCTCAACAAGTGCTCATGAAGAAGGCGAACTTAAGAATGCGAAATCTAATTCACAACCTATTGAGAACGTTGTGATACCGGGCGATACTGGTCTCCGGCTTGTTCCCGTTCCTCTTGAAGATCCTCCCTCTGTTACTCAGCCCAAAGCACAGTCAACCCAGGATACAGAAGCACGGGCAATGGATCTGAAAGCTGAAGACATTGTTCCTGAAGTTGATTCACACAGCGAGCCGCATTTAGATAGACAAAAAGAAGATGCATTAATAAATGAGGTCCCTGTGATTCCTGAGTTCTTACTTCTAAGTGATGAAGCAAGAGTTGACCCCCCCGAGCAGGAAGACACTGAGTTGACTTGCGGGAAAAACGGGTACGTTGGTTCTGAGAAACCGGAAAGTGTCGAAACACGCAAAGAAGAGGCCACAAACAGTATGAGAGATGAAGATCGCAAGCGTAACGAAGGTAATACGCCCGAGCCGTATCGAAGCGAACCGGACATACACCAGGAACAAGAGCCTTCGCACGAGCACGAATCACGGGAGCAACAGTGGGGCGAACCGGATATACACCAGGAACAAGAGCCTTCGCACGAGTACGAATCACATGACCAACAGTGGGGCGACCCGGAATCTCACCATGAACAAAAGTCTTCGCACGAGCACGAATCACATGACCAACAGTGGGG
>JABDKD010000060.1 GCA_013003215.1 Pyrinomonadaceae bacterium | reverse complement strand
TCTGCATACTCGATCGGCCTCATGTTCTTGTTCTTGCGAACAAAATCCACCTCTGACTGGGCTTCCGCCAGGTGGATCAGAAGCGGGGAGTTATGCTTCTTTGAAAGGCGCTCTGCCATCTTCAGGTGTTCTTCGGAAACCGTATAGGGAGCGTGCGGAGCGACAGCCGGAACGATCAGCGGATGGCCCTTCCATTTCATGAGGAACTTTTCGGTATATGCGAGACCCTCGTCAAACGTCTTGTTGTCGGGAGCAGGAAAATCAATCACCGTCTCACCCAGCACCCCTCGCATACCGGCGCGCGCGGTCTCATCTGCGATCGCGTCCTCAAAGTAATACATGTCGGTGAAGGTCGTCGTACCGCCGCGAATCATCTCCGCAAGTCCAAGCCTCGTACCGACCCTTACGAAATCTTCGTCAACATTCTTCGCTTCAGCCGGGAAGATGTATGTTTCCAGCCACTTCTGTAGGTCCAGATCGTCAGCGATCCCCCTAAAGAGGGTCATCGGTACATGGGTATGAGTATTGATGAGACCCGGAATCACGAGTTTCCCTTCGGCGTTGATGACCTGTTTTGCGCGGAGGGTCGGAATCGTCTCGGAATTTCCGATCACACCGATCTTTCCGTCTTTGATTGCGATGGCACCGTCGCGTATAACGTCGCGCTCCGGGTTCATCGTCACGATCGTACCGCCTACGATCAACAGGTCGTATTCGGCGCCGGGTGTATTCGCATCTACGAATGGAACAAAGAACGCAACAAGACAAAACGCCAGAATCAGGACTCTGGTCTTTGATGGATTTCTCATAGCTCGTATTCAGTCCCTAAATCGGAAGAGGACCGTTGTTACTTAAGGAATTTCGTATCAAACGCCCTGGGAAGCAATTCACGTGTTGTGACTGTATCTTTGTTTCCGCTGCAATTTGCGAGAGTTATCGGAACATCACCGCAAAACTCCCAAATTATTTGGCGGCAAACTCCGCATGGGGGCGTCAGCATTTCGGTATCGGTCACGATCGCGATCTCCGTAAGATCAGTTTCACCCTCGGAAACCGCCTTCCAGATCGCGACTCTTTCGGCGCAAACGGTCAGGCCATAGCTCGCCGACTCAACATTACAGCCGGTATAGACACGGCCGGACTTCGAGCGAACGGCGGCGCCCACCTTAAAATTCGAGTGCGGTGCAAAAGCCCGTTCCCTAACAGCCTTGGCGGCCTCGATCAACTCGTCTGGATTCATTTCCATAGATTCGCTAACCAACTGAGATGCTTCGTCGCCTAGATAGTTGTAACCGACTTCTTCTTAAGCTCGGCTTGGACTAGCAACGCCAGCATGTCTACCAGCAATTCGCTATGCCCTTCTTCGGGAATGACGATATCCGCAAACTCTTTCGTGGGTTCTACGTATTCGTGATGCATTGGCCGAATAGTCTTTTCGTATTGCAGCAAGGTCTGCTCCAGCGTCCGCCCTCTTTCTTTGATGTCCCGTCTTATTCTTCTCAACAAACGCGTGTCCGAATCAGCGTCGAGAAATATCTTTAGATCCATGATCTCGCGCAGCTCCGGTACCGTAAATATTAGAATGCCTTCGAGCAGGGTTATCGGCCTCGGCTCTAGTCGAAGGGGCTCATCTTTTCTCGTATGTGTTGTGAAATCATAAACAGGAATCTCGATCGTCCTGCCCGCGCGCAGAGCGTTTAGGTCCTCAGTGAGGTTGTCTATATCAAGAGAGTCGGGATGATCAAAGTTTGCGTCCCGACGCGCGTCAAGCGGCAAGGAGACGAGGTTTTTATAATACGAATCCTGTTCGATTAAGTTGACGTTTTCGGAGCCGACCCTTTCGACGATGGACCTCGCCATCGTCGTTTTTCCGGAGCCCGTACCGCCGCAAATGCCAATGATCATACTTATTGTCCGCTGATTCTACCCACGATTCTCGCCAGCAACGTCTTGAACTTACCGCCAACGATTCTGCCCATTTCCATTACTTCCTCGTGGTCAATTATCTCGTTCGTAATTCCGGCGCCGAGATTTGTGATACAAGAAATTCCAAGGACCCGCATTCCCTGGTGACGCGCAACTATCGCCTCGGGAACCGTACTCATTCCAACTGCGGTCGCGCCTAACATCCGCAGCATACGGATCTCAGCAGGGGTCTCATAATTTGGCCCGGAAAGAGCGCAATAAACCCCGCGGCGCAGAATAGGCGTCAATTTCTTGTCAATTCCCTGTTCGTGGCGTTCCTGCGAAAGCGCCTGCGCCTCTTCGATTGCAATCTGTTGGAGCCGAACATCATAGACTGCAGTCATATCAGGAAACCTCGGCCCGAACCGGTCATCGTTTTCCCCGCGCAGTGGACTTACTCCCATCATATTGATGTGGTCACGGATCAGCATTAGCCGCCCCTGTTTGAAGCTCGTAATAACACTCCCGGCGGCGTTTGTAAGAATCGCCGTCTCTATTCCAAGTACACCAAAGACACGCAGCGGGAATACCACCTCACCGATCTCGTATCCTTCGTAATAGTGAAATCTTCCCTGCTGGACGGCTACCGTGATGCCGCCAATATCTCCGATTACGAGTTTGCCGGCATGCCCTTCGACAGTGGAAACGGCAAAGTGCGGAATATCTTCGTAAGGTATCGCGACCGCTTTCTCGAGCTCATCAGCGAATGCACCCAGCCCGCTGCCCAAAACGAGCACGATGCTGATCTTCTTATCTGCCTTGGACTTAATGTAATCCGCGGCTTCTACAGCGTTTTCGTAATTCATAAACAAGCAAATCTCAGAAATCTACTTTTCTTTCCTGTACGGAATCCCGAGCGCCTTAGGAGCCCTCGAAGCACCGATAAATCCGGCAAGTACAATAATCGTCAGAACATACGGGATAATTTCAATGAATTGGACCGGGACATCTCCCCCAAAAAGGTTTTTTAGGAAATCTGCTCCCTGTGCCTGAATCGCGATGGCCTCCGTAAACCCGAAGAAAAGACACGCAAGCAAAACGGGGACAGGCCGCCACTTTGCAAGAATCAATGCCGCCAACGCAATAAAACCCTTTCCCGCACTCATTCCGCGTGTGAAAAACGATGACTGCCCGATCGCGAGATAAGCACCGCCCGCTGCGGCAAGTACACCGCTCATGATCACACCCGTATATCGCATCGCAAGCACTTTGACACCGGCCGCGTCGGCAGCTTCCGGGTTTTCACCAACTGCCCTAAGCCTTAGTCCGAAGGGCGTTTTGTAAAGCACATAAACAACCACCGGTACAAGTAAAAAGGCCAGGATCGATGCCGGCGAAATCGTGTTGTTAAACCATGGGGTTAGCAAGTACTCCTTCGCTATCTGCTCGGTGGAACCTGAAGCATCGTAGATCGCACCCGACAAAAGCGCAGGAAGACCCAGCATAAGGAAGTTGATTCCAACCCCCGCAACAACCTGATCCGCCTCAAACTTGATCACCGCAACCGCGAAGACCAAAGCCACAAGCCCACCCGCTGCAAGCGCGGCGAGGAAACCTAAATATGGATTACTCAGTTCGTACGTAACGACGGCGGCCGTAAAGGCTCCCGCGAGCATGAGTCCCTCGAGCGCGATATTGATCACACCTGACCGCTCCGAGAAGAGGCCGCCCAACGCGGCAAAGATCATCGGGGTCGCGACGCGTATGGCCGAGAACAGAATGATAGAAATTGGAATCAGAAAATCTTCCACTACTTGGTGTATTTCTGCAGGCTTGCGACGAGTAAAATGATCACGGCCTGGAGTACTTCTACAAGATCCTTCGTTATGTATTTAGTGTCGATATCGATAAACAAACCGCCGCGGATGATCATCGCGAAAAAGATCGCCGCAATGAGCACGCCAAACGGATGATTTCTGCCCAGAAGCGCAACGGCAATCCCGAAGAACCCCCAGGAGCCTGAAAACCCGTCGTAGTAATTGTGCCGAAAACCAAGCACCTCGCCGATCGCAACCATTCCCGCCAACGCCCCGGAAATCGCCATCGCAATCACTATTTGCTTCTTCGGTGAAATACCGCCATATTCCGCGGCGTCCGGGTTCTGACCGACCGCTCTCAATTCATATCCCCATTTCGTCTTCCACAAAAACACGTAAACGAGTACGCACATCAGAATCGCAATCAAAAATGAGACGTTGAGTGCGACCGTTTCGGGAATAAACGGAAGAAACTGATTGAGCTGGGGAATGTGAGCGGCCTCGCCGATCGGCGCGGTCTGGAGAATCGGGTCTCCGGGAACTTTGTAATAGTACTGGGTAAAATAACTGACGAGAGCAATGGCGATGAAATTGAGCATGATCGTGTTGATCACCTCGTGGGACCCGAACCGCGCCTTCAGATATCCGGGTATCGCCCCCCAGAGACCGCCAACGATGATCGCGGTCGCAATACACATCGGAATCAAAAGGATCGCCGGCAAACTCACCCACGACCAGTCTTCCTGTTTGCCAAAAACATTTACAATGGTGCCGCCAAATTTTATACCCACCCACGCGGTTGCGAACGCGGCAACATACAACTGTCCTTCTGCGCCGATATTGAGCAGGCCGCAACGAAAGGCGACCGCGACCGCCAACCCTGTGAATATCAGTGGAGTCGCGTAAAACAGCGTCTCCGTTATACCTTTGACTGAACCGAACGAGCTCTCTATGAAGATCCAAAACGCCGCAAACGGATTATCGCCTATGATCAGGACGATTACTCCGCCGATTGCAAAAGCAAGTATTACGGCGATCAAAGGATATATGGCTTCCCGAAATAGCTTCATAAAGCAAAGAATGCGATCATCCCGCTTTTGTAAGAATTACTTCTAAATACAGTAGTTCCAACAACTTGAGAACTTAGAATAAGTTCAGAAACCAAAAACAATTGATGAATTTGCGGAATGCGTTGTAAATATAACCTTTCAGGCAAATTATGTCACCTCAAACCCGTATTATTTCGGGTTTTCAGTAAGAGTCTTGGTGCGAATTTTAGACTTGACAACAACGCACTCAGGTTTTATTATGCTTAGAGACTAAGCAATTAGTCTTATTCAGAGGAATTTGGAGGTTCAATTTTATGAATTTGAAGAAATATGATCCTTTTAGAGAGTTGAGAAGCCTGCAGGACGAAATGAACAGGCTGTTTATGACTAGCGTGCCGAGAGGCTTCGAACAGGAAGACCTCGCGAGCGGCGGATGGTCACCGAGCGTTGATATTTACGAAAGCGAAGGTGAAATTGTGCTTGAGGCTGAACTTCCCGGAATGAATCGGGAAGACTTCGAGGTTTCGATCGAGAACAACGTAATCACGTTGCGCGGTGAGCGAAGCTTCGAGAAAAAAGATGAGGGTGATAACTACCACCGCGTCGAGCGTGCCTATGGAAGTTTCACCAGATCTTTTAGCCTGCCACGATCGGTTAGTGCGGAGAATACCTCGGCTGATTTCAAGAACGGGATACTCAGGGTTTCCCTTCCAAAGAAAGAAGAGGCCAAGGCCCGCAAGATTGAAGTTGCCGGCGAAGACGAAGAGGCAAAGGCAATCAACGCGTAATTAAAGAAAAACCCAAGTTTCGGCGGGTTTTCCTGAAAGGATAGCCCGCCTTTTTCAGAGCTATGAGATTCGACAGATTTACAATTCGCGGTCAGGAAGCTGTTCAGAATTCGATCGGTGTTGCCGAAAAGAACCAGAACCAGCAGGTTGAGCCTGAACATCTAATGGTTTCCATGCTTGAACAGGAGCAGGGCGTTGTTGGAGCAATTCTTGGAAAGATCGGAGTCAACAAGGATTTTATTGAATCCGAGTTGGAAAAAGAGATTGCCAAACACCCAAAGGTTCAGGGTGGCCAACAGTATTTTAGTACTCGCATTAACGCACTTTTCCAGGAAGCGCAAAAAGAAGCTGAGGCGATGAAGGACGAGTATGTCTCGACCGAGCATCTGCTTATGGTGATCGCCGATGAGAAGGATGGCGAGGCGGGAAAAATCTTGCGTTCGAGCGGAATTTCAAAGGACGACATTCAGAAGGTCGTCGAGGAAATGCGAGGCGGTTCCAGAATAACAGACCAGAACGCGGAGGAGAATTTCCAGGCTCTGGAGAAGTATGCCCAGGACCTTACCGATCTGGCGAGAAAAGGAAAACTGGATCCGGTTATTGGACGCGATGACGAGATCCGCCGGACAATTCAGATCCTGTCTCGAAGAAGAAAGAACAACCCGGTGCTCATTGGTGAGCCCGGAGTCGGAAAAACAGCCATTGTCGAAGGATTGGCGCAAAGAATCGTTTCGGGTGATATCCCGGAAACTCTCAAAAATAAGCAGCTGGTTTCTCTGGACTTAGGTTCGATGCTTGCCGGTGCCAAGTACAGGGGGGAGTTCGAGGACCGGCTTAAAGCAGTCTTGAAAGAAATTGAATCCTCGGACGGGCAGATCATTCTGTTTATCGACGAACTTCATACTCTTGTCGGCGCGGGCGCGTCGGAAGGTGCGATCGACGCTTCGAATATGCTCAAACCGGCCCTCGCCAGGGGAACTCTCAAGGCCGTGGGCGCGACGACACTTAACGAATACAAGAAGTACATCGAAAAGGACGCGGCGCTCGAACGCAGGTTCCAGCAGGTATATATCGCAGAACCAAACGTCGAGGACACAATTTCAATCCTGCGTGGATTAAAGGAAAAATACGAAGTCCATCACGGTGTAAGGATCAAGGATGCGGCCCTTGTCGCGGCCTCGACACTTTCACACCGTTATATAGCCGACCGCTTTCTTCCTGACAAAGCGATCGATCTTATCGATGAAGCCGCTTCGGCGTTGAGAATCGAGATCGATTCCCTGCCGGAAGAGATCGACGAGCTCGAACGGGAGATTTTGCAGCTTGAGATCGAGAAACAGGCGTTGAGTAGAGAAGAAGATGAGAAATCGAAAGAACAGCTCTCAGGTATTGAACGCCGAATAGCTGATCTTCAAGAGAAATCTTCGGCGATGAAGGCGAAGTGGAAATCGGAAAAAGAAGAGATAGACAAAATGCGGTCGGGCAAAGAAGAGCTCGAACAGGCACGGCTCGAACTCGAACGGGCCCGACAGGCGGGAGACCTCAACCGTGCCGCCGAGCTTCAGTACGGTACGATTCCGGAGCTTGAAAAACAGATCAAGTCAGAGCAGGAGCGCCTTTCGGAACTACAGGAAGACGGCGTAATGCTCAAAGAGGAAGTTGGGGAAGAGGACGTAGCCTCGATCGTCTCCAAATGGACCGGAATTCCACTTTCGAAAATGCTCGAAAGCGAGATGCAAAAACTCCTCAAAATGGAAGAGAATCTGCGTCGCAGGGTTATCGGACAGGAAGAAGGTCTTATCGCAGTCGCCAACGCGGTGCGCCGCTCACGCGCAGGACTTCAGGATCCAAACCGGCCAATCGGTTCTTTCATATTTCTTGGACCTACGGGCGTTGGAAAAACGGAAACCGCGAGGGCTCTCGCCGAATTTCTGTTTGACGACGAGCGTGCGATCACAAGGCTCGACATGTCTGAATACATGGAGAAACACGCGGTAGCAAGAATGATCGGAGCCCCTCCGGGATATGTCGGGTATGAAGAAGGCGGCCAGCTTACCGAAGCAGTCAGAAGGCGGCCCTACTCGGTGATACTTTTCGATGAGATTGAGAAGGCGCATCCTGACGTATTTAACGTTCTGCTCCAAATCCTTGATGAAGGGAGACTTACGGACTCAAAGGGCCGAACCGTCGATTTCAAGAACACGGTGCTGATCATGACGAGCAACCTGGGTTCGAGAGAGATACAATCCTCGAGCGAATTGGTGGATACACCGGTCAAGGATATGGTTCTCGGCGTACTCAAAAACCACTTCAGGCCGGAGTTTCTGAACCGGGTAGATGACATCGTCGTCTTTTCGCAACTTGGCAAGGAAGAGCTCGCCAAGATCATCGATGTTCAGCTCCGGAGGCTACACAAGCTGCTCGCGGACAAGAACCTTATGGTGGAGGTCGATGAAGCCGCTAAAGAGCTTCTCGTGTCAGAAGGCTATGATCCGACATTCGGAGCGCGGCCCCTGAAGCGTGCGATCCAGACATTGATTCAGAATCCTTTGGCCGTCAAACTCCTGAATGGTGAAATTGAAGAGGGGCAAACGGTCATCGTATCTGCCAAGGACGGTGAACTTGTATTTACTCCGCGCGAATCCGCGGCTAAGACCGCAAACTAATCCCACTTCCGTTTTATTTGGCGGGGTTGTTTGCTAGACTTGCGTTTTGGTAAGACTAGAAGTTTGATTATTAATGATGAGTAATCCACAAGAGGAAAAAGAGATTTTGGACGAGGAAATCGTCGATGGTGAACCTGAGCCAGTCAGGTTTGAAGATAAGAGAAGATTTGACGACTCGGGCGAGCGGGTCGAGGTCAAGGTGGATGTTGAAGAAGATTCACCTAACCCTAAAGCCCCGAATCCGTCGAATGATGAACCTAAGAAGTCGGCGGAGGTCGTTTTGCTGGAACAACAGTTGACGGAGATTACCAAACGCTGTGTGGCTGCGGAATCCAAGCTTCAGGAAGTTCAAAAACGTTTCGAACAGGAACGCGAGAATCTTGAAAAAGAAACAAGTGAAATGCGCACTCGCATGCGGAAGTCGCTTGAGCAGCAAGCGGATTCGAGTCGATTTACTTTTCTGGAGTCGCTGCTTCCGGTCCTCGATAATCTTATTCTCGCGCTACACGCCGCGGAAACAGATGCTTCACTCGACAATCTTCTTGGCGGTGTACAGGGCACGGCGCGTAGCTTTGAGCAGGCCCTTATCAGTGTTGGAGTAAAACCGATCGCTGCTGTTGGTGAGAAGTTTGACCCTCAACTGCATGAGGCAGTCGATATGCTTGAAACCGACGAGGAAAATGTCGGTTTGGTTACGGCGGAGTATGCTCGTGGTTACACTTTCAACGACCGGCTGCTCCGGCCGGCACGGGTCCAGGTTGGAACAGGTGCAGCCAAACAGAACGCCGGCGAATAGCCCTCCGGACATTAAAACTTCGAAATATTTGTAGTAGGTTCTTCCCGCCTTGGTTGAACAAAAAAGGGCGCTAAACCAACCCGATTTCTGTTTTGAGGCCCTTTTCGAATCCTCATTAGCCTGTCAATTTGGCACGCTCTTCACGGGTTTACTGACGTTGAGTTAATGTAAAACGGTTTTTTTTGGTTGAAACTTGACCAACAAATGATTTAAATTCATTCTATGCGGTCTTAGCATGTTGTCGCTGCTAATCGTTTTTGCCCGTCCGCGGCACTACCTTTCATTGGATGGGTTGTTACACTGCTTTCTCGCATGGTAACCGTAAAACTTGGAAATTGGAGTTTGGGCTTCGGCACCGAAGCGGATGGAGATCAAAAACGTCCGCTGGTGTTGGTGATCCTTGATGGTTGGGGATATTCCGACAAGAACCACGGCAATGCCATCGCGATGGCAAATACTCCAAACTTCGACAGGATTCGAAATTCTTACCCGGGCACCCTTCTCGCCGCATCGGGACAAAGGGTGGGTCTCACTTCAAACACCCCGGGAAATCCCGAAATTGGTCATCTAAATATTGGAACGGGCCGTGCGGTCAAATCGAAACGTGCCCGCGTTGGCGACGCGCTCGCTGACGGCAGCTTCTACAAGAACAAGGTCTTGCAAAGAGCCTTGAAAAAGGTCGCGAAACGCGGCTCGTCACTGCATCTTGTCGGACTACTTTCAGATGGTGAAGTCCAGTCTTCCACAGAAACTCTCTTTTCATTGCTGCGAATGGCGAAAAAGAAGGGCCTTAAAGACAAGGTCTTTGTCCACGGCTTTCTGGATGGTGTTGACGTTCCGCCCAGAAGCGGTGACGTGTATGTCGAAGCCATTGAAATCAAGCTTGCTGATATAGGCGTCGGCAAACTCGCAACCCTTTGCGGCCGGCAATATGCGATGGACGCCACACAGAATTGGCAGCGGACCGCCAAGGCTTATACGATGCTGGCCCACTCGGAAGGCGTCGGCGCCAATGATGCGGTTACAGCAATCCGCGAGTCTTACCTACGCGGCCTCACCGATGAATTCGTTCAGCCGATCATACTTCAGGATGAAGACGAAAAACCGATAGCCTCGATCAATGATCGCGATGTTGTAATTTTCTTCAATCACAGGGGCGAGGAAATGCGGCAATTGGTGCGGGCAGTCGTTGAATCGGAAACCGATTCCGTAAGTACTTTTGCCAAACCAAAGGTCGATATCGTTTGTATGACGGATTACGACCAGGATCTTGGCGAACCGGTGGCATTCGGTGCCGTGGGTGAGTCGAACGTTTTGGCCGACGTATTTGCCGATCACGGTATCGAACACGGACTGTTCACAGAATCGGGCCGATTGCGTCACATGACGTTCTACTTTAACGGCCGTGAAGGCAGAAGCAGACGAGGCGAGAAACGGATAGTAGTTGAGTCGGCATCTGAGATGCTCCAGGAAAAGCCTGAAATGGGCAGTTTCAAAGTTGCCGACAGCGTCTTGAGGGCGATCGATTCCGCTGAACAGGATGTGTTTATCGTGAATCTGTCTGCTGCTGATTTCGCTGCCCGCAGCGGAAATCTTGAGAAGACGATTGAAGCCGTTCAATACGTAGACACTTGTCTCGGCGGGATAATAGACAAGGTTCGTGAAAGAGGCGGAGTAGCACTTGTAACTTCGGACCACGGCAACTGCGAAGACATGTCCATGAACGGCAGCGCGCCGACTCCCTTTACCTCAAACCCGGTTCCCTTCTATTTTGTCGGAGATCATCTTAATGGCCTTGAGTTGCGCGAAGGCGGTGCCCTTGAAGACATCGCTCCTACAATTCTTGGAATTCTCGGAATCTCAAAACCCGATGAGATGACCGGAAACGATCTGCGGAAGTCCTGAGATGCCGGGCCATAGTTTCCTTTTCCCCATCCCCTTCCTGAAAACCGTTCTTGTATTCACTTTTTTAATGGTTTGGTTTAGTGCCGCTTGCAGGCAATCTACGCCTCCAACCTCAACCCCCGATACGATAATCCCAAGTACCGCAATACAGCCATCTGCCCCCCTAAGTGTTTCGAAAAAACCGGAAGATGTTTCGCGCTGTCAGAAAGCTAAGAAAGAGATATCGGGTCGAAACGCTTCAAATGAACGGTGGGGAGTTTTCTTTCTGAGCCTTAGGGACGGGCGTGTGCTTTGCGCGGAAAACCCACGAGCATTGTTTTCCCCAGCATCGGTCCAAAAGTTCGTTACCGGTACCGTCGCAATCCGGAAACTGGGTGCCGGATTCAGGTTCAAGACCTCGCTTTACGGCGATGTTTCCAAAGGTACAGTGAACGGCGATCTGGTGCTTTTCGGAAGGGGTGACCCGGAATTCGGTTCGGCCGAAGTCTCAAAACTGATTGCCGTTTTGAAGCAGAAAGGTGTCAAAAGAATAGACGGGGATGTGGTCGGGGATTCGAGCTACTTCAAGGCCGACGACCTTGGAGACGGTTGGACCTGGAACGAGGCTCAGTGGTATTACGGCGCCGCCGCGTCCGCGCTTAACTTCGAAAGAAATATCGTCAAGATCAAGGTCCGAAACGGAAGGCCCTCAGCCGAGCCTGACCTCATTGAGATCACCAGCGAGCTAGAACCCGCCGGAGAGATCGAGGCTATCGGAATCAAACGAAAGTTGGGAACAAACGAAGTACATGTTTGGGGAAATGGTTCTAGCATAGATGCCCGGCTCGCAATAGATAATCCTGCATTGTTTACTGCAAAGATCTTCAATGAAGCGCTTGAGAAGAATGGCATCGAAGTTATGGGCAAAGCGCGCTCAGCAGACTGGATCTCACCTAGTGGAGCTAATAATGGCGCTGAGATAGCTTCGGTAGAAAGCCCGCCTCTCGGTGACATCGTCAAAACGATGAATAAGGATTCGGTCAATCTACATGCAGAAATGTTGGTTCGAACGCTCGGCCTGAAGTTTGGATCGGAGGCACCTGACGAAAACCCAAAGATGAACGTTCTGCGGGGTGTTGATCTTGCTGGTGCGGCGTATGTTGAGAAGTTCCTTGCCGATGAGAAACTCGCGGGTAAAGGAATCGCGATCCACGACGGGTCGGGGCTTTCGAGACTCGGAAGAATGACACCCGAATCTATAGCAAGGGTCCTAATATATGCCGCGAAAAACACTCATTCCAAGATACTTACGGGTTCCCTGCCTATCGCCGGAGTAGACGGCACACTCCGCGGAAGACTCAAAAGCTTATCGGGCCGGGTGATCGCAAAAACAGGTTCAATTACATATGTTAATTCCCTTGCCGGTTACCTGAAGACCGGGGATGAAACCCTCGCCTTCGCAGTCATCTGCAACGACGAAACCGAGCGAAAAGACAGCTCCGCTACGATCGATTCAATCGTCCGCGCACTTGCTGATTAATAGATTGGCCATCGAAAAACACGAGATTCACGAAAAACGGGGACCGGTCGGAGCCATCGGCTTCCGATCAAGGGGTGATTTCAGATCCGTTTTATCCGCGTTATCCGCGGCAAAATCTCCGCCTAGGCGTTTTTTTGTTGCTACGCCAATCCCGCGTCGATCCGCGGCTGAAACCTCCCGTTTTCGAGCCCTCCTGTAATACGCTCACATTTTTTGTTAACGTTTTTAAAACAAAGAATTGGAGCACATGAATGGTTGAAGAGTTTGCGTTCGACAGCACCACGGAGCGCAGGAAACACAGGAACGGAAGGGCCGGCTGGGTAGAAGTGATCGCTGGGTCAATGTTTTCGGGAAAATCGGAAGAACTCATCCGTCGTTTGAATCGCGCGAGGATTGCCAGGCAAAAAGTTCAGGTTTTTAAACCCCGAATTGATGATAGATACTCAGTCGAAGAGATCGCTTCCCATTCCGGAATGACCCATATCTCTAAACCCGTAATGACCGCAAAGGAACTCCTTTCTCAAATTGAAGAAGACACCGAGGTCGTCGGGATAGACGAGGGCCAGTTTTTTGACATGGAAGTAATCGATGCCGTCAATGAACTCGCCGACCGGGGAAAACGTGTCATAGTCGCGGGGCTTGATCAGGATTACATGGGAAAACCGTTCGAGCCCATGCCTCAACTCCTTTCGATCGCGGAATACATCACAAAGACCCACGCTATCTGCGTAAAGTGCGGGCAGACCGCAAATTACTCTCAAAGAACATTTGAATCAGAAGAACGGGTGGAGGTCGGGGCGACCGGAAAATACGAGGCGCGCTGCAGAACCTGCTTCATACCACACGCCGACAAACCAACCGTGCACGAATAGCGGCTTCACGCACTGACCGCATTCTCGGCCGTCTCGCGCACAGCATTCTTAATAGCGGAAATTGAGATTCCTTCATTCGCCTGGTAGGTGCCGGGTTGGTTATCAATGCGGGGCAAACGGTCGCTGCCGCCATGATGAAGTGCGATCATTTCCCAGGCGTGCTGGTCAAAGACAGGGCTGCCCGAACTGCCCGGTTCGGTCGCGGCACGATAATGCAAAAACGTATCGTTCGTCCCCACAATCCTGTTGTCATTAAGCGAGATCTCGAGGTCACGGCCACTCGGATGGCCGATTACATAGACCCTTGGTGCGGGCTCTCCCATCTCAACGCCGGATTCGGCGATTGGAAGGGGCTCCAAAGCCGGCTCTTCTTTGATACTCAGAAAAGAAGCGTCAAGCTGTCTTTGCGGGGAAGACCAGACCACAGTCTCGATTTCGAAGACTTCCCCCTTTCCTTGAAAGTTCGCACGTACGCGGGCCGGCGGAAGGCCTGAATCTGCTGGGTTGTTGCTAACCACATGGGAATTTGTGAGAAGCAGAAGCCCTTGGTGCCCCGGTATAAAATCACTTCCATTCACTATCCCTGCAGTTCCTATCCCTCGTCCATCAGGCAGCTCAATTCTGGCTATCGAATCAAATCTGGCGAGCCCTTGTTTGTACCAACCGACAGTCTTCGGCGGATTATCGCCGTAGATACCCTCAAGGTTTACCCTCTCATCATTCGCTTCCTTGTGCGTGAGGTTAATTGCGCCTCCCTCGCGCTCCAACAACGCCGCACGAAGCAATGGCAAGATATCGCTTCCCGGCTCTTCATTGTCCGTAAGCTGCCATATCTCAACCAACTGACGAAGAGTACTTCCGATTTCAAACGCATCGGCATCCGGATTGGCCGCATACTCAGCCGCCGCATCTTTAGCCGCGGGGTAGTCCTCCAGCGCGATATTAGCTTCAACTTGTGTTGCTGATTCCCAAGGCTTTGGCCCTTCCATCGATTCGGCTGAAAGTTTTGCCAGTATGTCCAAAACCTCCCGGGCAATTACGTTGAAATCGAATTCGTGCGGAAGTGAGATTCCCTCGCGTTTCGCACGGGCCTGAAGCGCTACGGCGTTGATCGAATGCCAGTAACTATCGTTCCTGAGTTCGCGACCGGCCAGGTAAGATTCGACCGCAGCCGCTAGAAACTTCTCTTTCCCCGGATTATCAGCACCGGACATCTCGACAAAACGCTGCTTGTCGACACGTCCCATAAGCCCCTTTACTTCCAACATTTCGGGCAATGAGAGTGATGAATCTGCGGCCAAAGTCTCAAGTACGGCATTGCCGGCGGCAAGATGCCCGCTATCGATCAGCGCCTGTACATACTTGATTTTCAGGGGAGTATCCGAGAATCCGGAATTAAAGAAAGTATCGGCCAGACTCATGAGTAAGCCAAACCGGCGCTTTCTTCGAAGCACTGCCAACAGACGCCTGGCACGGTTTACTGAAACACCTTTGCCACCGGTGGCAAATTCATCAGCCAAATCCTCGCAAATTGCGGCAGCGCGTTCGCGGTCGTAAGCGTTCAGCGCTTCAACGAGTTCCCTGTCTAAATCCATAAGCAAAACCGTAATTCGATCTGGACGAAGTGCTTATGTTATGCACTTACCGAATCACCAAGGGAGTTATCTTCATTCGTGTCTTCCAGCAGCTCGTTAGGGTCTTTTGTGAAACCCGAAATGTTCCACGGAGACTCGATATTCTTGAAGTGCTTGAAACTATCAAAGAAAGAAGACGATCCCCCTCCCGCTAATTTAGACCCTTCGTGTCCTGCGATCTTAGAACCCTCGTGACCGGCGATCTTAGATCCTTCATGCCCGGCGATCTTAGATCCTTCGTGTCCTGCGATCTTCGAGCCTTCATGACCGGCAATCTTAGATCCTTCGTGTCCTGCGATCTTGGATCCTTCATGTCCGGCAATCTTGGAACCCTCGTTTCCCGCGATCTTGGATCCTTCATGCCCGGCGATCTTCGAGCCTTCATGACCCGCAATCTTCGATCCCTCGTGTCCGGCTATCTTCGATCCCTCATGACCGGCTATCTTCGATCCCTCATGACCGGCAATCTTAGAACCCTCGTGACCGGCGATCTTAGATCC
>JABDKD010000053.1 GCA_013003215.1 Pyrinomonadaceae bacterium | reverse complement strand
TCAAAACGAATTCTGACACTGAGACGATCCTCCATCTATATGCGAAACACGGTAAGGATTGCCTTGATTATTTACGCGGAATGTTCGCGTTTGCGATCTGGGACGACGTGAACAAAGAACTCTTCCTGGCCCGCGATCGTGTTGGTCAAAAACCGCTGCTCTATGCGCATCTGCCCGGTGGAGACCTAGTTTTCGGATCCGAGTTTCAGGCTGTTCTTGAAGACCCGAGGGTTTTGCGTGATGTTGATCATAACGCCATCGATTCCTACCTATCATTCCTGGCGATTCCGGCCCCGGCGACAGCGTTCAAATCCATACGAAAACTTGAGCCGGGTCATTGGTTGAAATGGAAAGACGGCGAGATCGAAACTCGGCGCTACTGGCTCCCTGATTTTTCCAAAAAGACCGATGTTTCCAGAGAAGAAGCTGAAGAGGAAACGCTCAGGATTCTTCGTGAATCGACGAAGCTGAGGCTTATTTCGGAGGTTCCTTTGGGAGCTTTTCTTTCGGGTGGAGTCGATTCTTCGACAATCGTCGCATTGATGGCCCAGGAGTCGGAAAAGCCTGTAAAAACGTTTTCCATCGGTTTTGAGGAACAGGACTACAGCGAACTCAAGTATGCGAAACAAGTGGCTGAACATGTCGGAGCCGAGTACAACGAGTTCATTGTAAAACCGGATGCCCTCGAGGTCTTGCCTACACTTGTGGAGCATTACGGAGAACCTTACGCCGATTCTTCAGCAATCCCGACATATTACGTTTCGAAAGAGACCCGGGCGCACGTGACTGTTGCCCTGAATGGCGACGGCGGGGATGAATCATTTGCGGGGTATGAGCGGCATGCTGCAATGCGCATCGCGGAAATTTACCGGAGAGTGCCCGGAATCGCTCGAAAGCTGGGAGTCGAAATCCCTCTGGGTCTCATTCCGACCTCAGAGACCAAGAAATCCCGTATTAGAGATATGAAGCGGTTTGCCGCAGCAGCTGCACTGCCAACATCCGAAAGGTACTTCCGTTGGATGTCGACATTCTATCGACCGGAGAAGGAACTACTTTATTCGCAGAAATTTAAGTCAAGTCTTGATGGCAGTGACGCAGCATTGGAGCTTGATAAATGGGTGAAGAAATCAAACGGAAACGGAGTTCTCGATACTGTTCTCCTGACCGACCTGATGACTTATCTTCCGACAGATCTGCTTGTAAAGGTGGACATCGCATCAATGGCGAACTCACTCGAAGCGAGATCTCCATTCCTCGATCACAAGGTAATAGAGTTTGCGGCGAGCCTTCCCGAAAAGGTCAAGATGAATCGGTTCGAAACCAAATCGCTACTCAAAAGAGTTGCCGCAAAGTTGGTTCCGCCGGACGTTATATACCGGCGTAAAATGGGTTTTGGTGTACCTGTCGGAAAGTGGTTCCGGAACGACATGAAAGATTTTGTGAGGGACACTTTGTTGAGCTCAAGATTCTCGGAGCGAGGCTACTTTGAAACGCCGGTTGTCCAAACCTATGTCAATGAGCATCTCTCCGGCGAAAAGGACCATACATTTCAGATATGGACCCTGCTGATGCTTGAACTCTGGTTTCAAAGGTTTATCGATTAGGTACTAGCGGTGTGGAGCAAAAGCCGGAGAGCTGCGGGAACCGCCTCGAGAATGACTAATATTGACTCAAATGTTGTTGAAGGATTCGGTGACGAGTGGTCGCGGTTCGATCAGTCCGCGCTGACGCCCGAAGAACTGGAAAAACTGTTCGACAACTACTTCAATATCTTCCCGTGGGAAACTTTGCCAACGGAAGCGGTCGGATTTGATCTGGGCTGCGGAAGTGGAAGATGGGCAAAACTCGTCGCGCCAAGGGTTGGGAAACTCCATTTGATCGAACCGAGTGAGGCACTTGAGGTTGCAAAAAGAAACCTCAAAGAATTGACGAACTGTGAGTTCCATCGAGCGAGCGTTGAAGAAATTCCACTGAACGATGATTCAGCTGATTTCGGTTATAGCCTCGGTGTTCTTCATCATATTCCGGACACCGAAGCGGGTTTGAAGCTTTGTGTCGAAAAACTCAAACCCGGCGCGCCATTTCTTCTTTATCTTTACTACAGATTCGATAATCGCCCGGCCTGGTTTCGTGCGATCTGGAAGATTAGTGATCTCTTTCGAAGGGCGATTAGCATCCTGCCGCACTCTCTTCGATTTTTCGTAAGCCAGATTATTGCCGGACTCGTTTATTTTCCGCTTGCCCGGTTTGCTCTCGTTCTTGAAAAACTGGGAGTAGACGTTTCTTCTTTCCCGCTTTCGCAATACCGGGAAACAAGCTTTTACACTATGAGGACCGACGCCCTGGATCGTTTTGGTACCAGGCTCGAACAGCGCTTCACAAAGAAGGAAATCGAAGAGATGATGGTTCGATCCGGCCTCACGAACATCAAGTTCAGTGAAACCTCATTCTGGACGGCCGTTGGAATCAAGTCTTAGTAGCGTGATAAATTGCGAAATTCGGGTTAATATAAAGCCAATCTCCTGCTAAAAGTGTTTTGAGACAGGTGTGAAAACGCTTTGATTATACCGAATGAAATGCTTTATGGTTTGCGGCATTTGTCACTTAACGCAAACAGCGATGTTTGCGCCCCCGTCAACTCGAACCCAAATTCCGCTACGAGCGAAAAAGTACAAAAAAGGAGAATCGCAAGAATAATCGCGCGTCTAAACGTTGGCGGACCGGCGAGGCACGTAGTTTGGCTGACTGAGGCGCTGCAAGACGAGAATTTTGAGAGCGTTCTGATCGCAGGCAGAGTTCCGGAAGGCGAAGAAGACATGGCATATTTTGCCGGTCAGCACGGTGTTGAACCCGTGTTTATTGAAGACATGAGCAGGGAATTGTCTTTTAGAGACATTTCGGCGTTGATCAAGATCTGGCGTGAATTGCGGGAATTTAAGCCGGACGTGGTTCACACGCACACCGCAAAAGCAGGCTCTCTCGGAAGGGTCGCAACGTTCTTTTACAAATGGTTTACTCCAACGACACTGATTGGGAGGCCCAGAAAGGTACGGGTATTCCACACCTTTCATGGTCATATTTTTCACGGTTATTATGGCCCGCTAAAGACAAAGCTATTTTTGACGATCGAGAAGATCCTTGGCGGACTGGCTACTGACCGGGTGATCGCAATCAGCCGTATTCAGGCAGCGGAAATCGGTGAGAAATACAGGGTTGTGAACCCGAATAAGATCGACGTCATTCCGTTGGGTCTGGATCTCAAAGGTTTTTCAGAGACTGGAACAGAGAGGAAAAAGGTTCGGGATGAACTGGGCGTTGGCTCGAACGAAACCGTCGTCGGGATCGTTGGTCGACTGACTGAAATCAAGAATCACAGTTTGTTTATCGATATCGCCCGGATCTTTAATCAGAATTCAGACTTTTGCCGGGCGAGATTCGTCGTAATCGGTGATGGTCATCTTAGATCGGAGTTGGAAGAGTACGCAAAAGAATCGGGCGTGATTTTTGCGGGAAACAGAACCGACGGACCCGGATTCTATGATGCACTCGATATCGTTGTTTTGACATCTGAAAATGAGGGCACACCGTTAACTCTAATCGAAGCAATGGCTTCAGGGGTGCCGTGGGTTGCGACAAGCGTAGGCGGGGTTCCGGATTTGGCGGGACCTTTGAAAACAGAATCAGACCAGGCGGAGTCCGCAGGGAACTTCCGGATTTGTGAACGAGGGATTCTCGCTGAAGCGGGCGATGCGCGCGGATTGGCCGAAGGGCTAAATGCACTGATTGGTGATACCGAACTTATGAAAGGACTGGGCGTAAACGGTAAGTCATTTGTTACCGATAACTATTCAAAGAACCGCCTTGTGAAAGATATTGAAGAGCTTTATCGAATGAGCAGTAATTGAGGTAGTCAAAATCTATAAACTGTTTCAAACAATCATGTTACGATTGTCGAGTAACTTAAGAGTAAACACGCTGCGATGAATGGAATAACAACAAATCCAATCTTCGTTACAGTCGCCGGACTGGTTTTTTCGGTGGTGCTGACCTACGCGGTCAGAGAGATCGCGCTTAAATACGGATTTGTCGCAAAACCTAAATCTGATCGGTGGCATAAAAAGCC
>JABDKD010000042.1 GCA_013003215.1 Pyrinomonadaceae bacterium | reverse complement strand
ACTCGCCAACTCAGCCAACTCAGCCAACTCATTTAACAGTAACAAAGTCCGTACCCGTCCTTCCGAAAGTCTCGGGATGATACATTTCTTCGGCCTTTGCGGGCGGAACTACGAACTCACCCGGCGTCGTCGCACGCGCAACATAGCTGTAGTTATAAACACCACCCCAAACCAGTGAACTAAAGGCTTCAGCCCGTTCGTCCCTGAAGTTCTGGTGTTCGAACCAATTCGCACGCCAGTAATAATAGTTCCTGCCATACGAACGGCTTCCGACCGTTGCAACGGATGTGCTGCTGCCGCGCGGAGCCGGCGGTACTGATTCCGTGACTGCGAGCCCGGGGTTGAGAATCTCAAGACCTGCCGGCAACGGATCCACAAGCGCTACGTGGTACCTTCGCGCCTGAGCAACCATCGTCAGCTTGACCCGAACCCTCGCACCGGCCTTGAAGGTCCATTTGCCGTCGCCGCTTTGAACGACGTCTTCCGGATCATCAACAGGCTCATATGACCTGAGAACAGTAAACCCGTAGTCAGCCGGCTTCAGATTCAGGTTCTTGGGTGCGTATTTCATGCCGATACGGTAGTAAAGACGTCCGGCACCTTGCTTATTCATGATCAGGTTGGCCGCCCCGCCCTGCTTCATCAAGTAGTCCATCGGGATTTCCAGCTGCTTGGAATCGATCGACCTTCCTACAAACTTCTGTTCGCCGGCGTAGGCATTTCCAAGCCAGACCTGGTTCACGAAATTCGGAGTCACTTTTTCATAGGCCTGGAAGTACTTATCCAGCGCGAGCAGAATGAAGACGTTCTCCTGTGTATTGCTCCACCGTCCTTTCTTCCTATGGTCGAGAAGTCCTCGAACAAGTTTGGGTACCAGGTCATTCGCGTTCGCACCCGGATTCACTTTTGCGTCCTTGGCGTCCAGCTTGAGCATCGCTTCAAGGAGTACACCGTCGGCACGCCTGTTCGAGTGCATGATAAGCCAGCCGCCGTCGGAATAGTTGGTATTGAATTGCGCTGTCGCAGCGGTCTCGCTCGTCCTGTTCAGCAGGAATCTCTTGATGGCAAGTAACTCCGCTTCCGAATTCTTATCATCAACGAGCACCGATGTGATCCAGCCCAAAGCCTCGAACGGCATCTCTTCGATAGTCGCCTCTGCGAGCAGTTTCTTCGCCTTGCCGGCGTCGTTATCGCCCATCAGATTTCGGACATAAAGCGCGTAAGCCGATATCGTCCAACGTACCTTCTTGTACCGATGCCACTGATCATAGTGCTTCTCGATATTCTTGAGGTACGGAGCGACACGCTTGAGCATCTGGTCCGGCACTTTGTAGCCTTTTTGCTTTGCGAGAATCAGCGCGTGCGCAACGTGTGCCGTTACAAACGGATACTTGTAACGCTCCCCGCTCTTCCTCCACAAACCAAAGTAACCATTGGAGTTCTGCCTCGATTCAAGCACCTTTATGTCGCGTGCGAACTGTGCTGTCAGGGCTGCCTCACTCGGCATCTCATCCGCTTTGAACGCACTCAGTACGTCCTTCAGAGCGGCAATCGAGATCATTCTCGATGAGATCTGCTCCGAACACGCGAACCGGTATTTATAAAGATAAATAAACGCGTCCGTGAGTTCCTGCAGCTGTGTTGATGAAGTCGTTACTTCGAGACCGCCGAACTGCGGATATACATCTCCCGGAGCCTGAACGGGCTGTATGATCGCCCCATCCTTATCCGTCGTTCCGTATGTCGCAAACGCTTCTGTCGTCGCGGGTGTCCAGACCGGCAGCTGTATTTGCGCAGCGTCCGAGTGCTTCCCTGAAGTGACGACAAACTGGAACCTGGCTGTTCCCGCCATATCGGCATTTACCGGAAACCTTACCTCGGCCCTGTCATTTGCCTTGACGATAACCTTGCGGCCGCCGCCTTCAGTGAGTGTCGCGTTCGAAACCCGAACCCCTACGTTCACTGCCATGTCCTTTTCGGTCTGGTTTTGTACTACCACCGGCAGCTCGATCCTGTCACCGAAATTCATAAACCTGGGAGCGGAAGGCCTTACCATCAACGGCTGCTTCGCGGTAATTGACGACTCACCCTTTCCGAACCTCTTGGCCGCATCGACCGAGACTGCCATGACGCGATAGCGCGTGAGGTTATCCGGAAGTTTCACGGGGATGTTCGCACGACCGTAAGAATCCGTCTTTACACTCGGAGACCATGCCGCCAAAGCGTCAAAGTTCTTCCTAAGCGAAACCGGATCCTGACCCGGCTTCTCGGGTGAATCATCGCGGTCCTTTTCCTCGGCATCCGCCATGACCATATCCCTTGCTTCCTTCTTCGCGCCGGCCTTCATCTTTCTTGCCCCGCTCGGAGCCATGTTGCCCGTCACCATGGCTGATTCAGTAACAACAGGCGACGGTGGGGGCGGTGCCTCCTGCCTTATGTCATCTGGATTACCAAGGAGGACTTCCTGTCTGGAATGAAAATCCCGTGTTCCCGTGCCACGCGTCGCGTAGAAAGTGCTCATCGGGTTTGCAAGGCTGTAGCTTGAAAGAGCCAAAACGCTCTCGTCGACCACGACGACCGCGACCTCGGTGTTCGAAACCGGCTCACCCCTGTAATCCTTAACCTCGACACCGACGTTGGTCTTCCCTCCCGGTTCAAGTGTCGAGTCCTTTGGCTCGGCCTTGACGGACAGCTCACGCGATTTCGTTGATATCCGAAGGTTTAGCGAACCGCTGGCAAAAGCCGGCCTCCTGGCAAGTTTCGGATTCACCTCACCATCGTCATTTGTGCGGACGGCACTCCCCACAAGATCAACCTGTGCATGTATGTTTGGCAGATACTCCTCTTTGACGGGTATCTTTAGAGTTACCGAAGAATCATTGATAGAAAATCGCTCGGTCGAAACGATTCCTTCCCGACGTAAGGTGAGAATGCCTTCCGAAGGTGCGAACGGCGCGAGAACCAGGAGTTCCGCCGTATCACCAGGCTTGTAGTCCTTTTGGCTCGGAATGAGTTCGACTCTTTCCTTTTCTACGTTCCGTTTCGGCGGGGTCTTTCCGCCGGCGACCCAAACAGTCATTTCGGACTCATTGAATCTTTCGCGGTCGTCCATCACGGTTGCGGTAATCACATAACGCCCGCCGTCCTTGGCAGTGAAGATACATTCCTGTTCCTTGTCAGATGAAGTGACGCTGCAGAACTGCTCATCGACAGTTTTTTCCTGCCACTTCCCTTTTTCAAACGTCCAGGACTTTAGAAGCGCGCGGATCTCAACCTTCTTTCCTTTTAGGAGTTCGCCCTCGATATTCGAGACGATCGAGTTGATCTTTATGTTCTCACCCTTTTGAACAAAGGTACGCTGAGATTTGATCCCTACGTAATGGTCCGAGGGATGTACCAGCAGCGATGTGGAACTGGACCAGGTCTGCCTGTTTACATCCTGAACCGATGAAGAGGCGTTTATACGATAGGGTCTCGGGGGTTTTACTGACTCAAAGTCTATCTTGAGATTGTGTTTACCCGACGCATCGGTCGTTCCCTGGAAATACTGTGTCGTTCCGCCGCCGGAGTATCCTCGGCCGCCATACCACCACGGCACCCAGCTGCCGAATATGTAGTCACCGCGGTTTGGCGGTGTGTAATTGGTCGGGGTTGCCATCACTGTCCAGTTTGTCTTTGCGTTCGCAAGACCTCCTCCGGCGTAGTATTTCGCTTCCACTTCGACATTCGCCGAAGCGCCGACGAAATGCGGTGCTTCCGTGACAACCTTCGATGTAACTTCAAACTCGGGTCGTCGGAATTCCTGTATCTGGAACGAATGGTTGTACTGGTAACCCCTTATTCCCGAACCGGACGCGAAATTAACGCGGCCGTAGCCAAGATTCGCATTGTCGGGAATCTTGAATTTGAGATCAAACGCACCGAACGCGTTGAGCTGGAGCTTACCCTTTTTCAGCTCATTTCCTCGAGGGTCAAAAATCTTATAGGAAACATCTCTCGAAACATCACCCAGCGGAGCCACATCTCCAAGCTTCCCGGCGGTTATTCGCCTGACATATCCCTTTACCGAAACCTCTTCCTGCGGCCGGTACATTTTCCGGTCGTCAAAAACAAACCAGCGCATGTGGTCCGAAGGCGTCTTCTTATACCAGCTTCCTGTCTCACGCCAATAGTAATTCGTATTTTCGGGGAGAAACGCGATGTCCATACCGCGTTTCGCGATCAGCATGTTGGGTTTTTTTGCGATTCCCGCCGGTAATGGAAGTCTCAATACACCGTTCTTCGGGGTCTCGTTTGATGTCGCCTGTTCGACGGTTTCGATATCCAGCACACGCCCATGGCCGTCAAGCGACCTGGATTCCTCGTCAGCGCTCGTCCCCCAGCTCGTAAGCCAGTCCCACGCTTGTGAAAGGTAGCTTTCTTTTACCTTCGCTGATGCGTTTCTACTGACTGTATTGCCATTGGGATAGATAGAGAGTTCCACGCCGGAGAGCGGTTTTCCTGTAGTCAGCTCGGACGCGAAACCGACCAGTTCCTCGTTGTCGACAAACGCGTCAAGGCCCATTTTCGTTGCCTGAACCCAAACTAGAATTCTTGTTCTGTCGTACTTGTCCCGTTTCTTTGTCGGCTCAATATCGAGAACAATATTGCCGTAACCCGAGCGTAGAAACCTGGAAAGCGGAATCCGGGTCTCGGTAACCTCATCCGGTTTCATATCGATCGGAATCGTCCTGTTGCTGATAAGGCGCCCGGGCATCGGCCGTTTCTTGCCGTCGTCGTAGTTTCGATACCTTACGAATTGCTGATACTGAGACCAGTCTTGGGGCTGCACACGGTATACCTTCATCCGTGCGGTTTTATGATTTGTCGAAAAGACCGAATACGAAGGCTTCTTCGAAGTCGGGTCGAGAACGACCATATTCCCGCCCTGACTGTACATCGATATCGGAGCTGAGCCGACCTTGATTTTTACCGTTGATGCTTTCTCGACCTTTTGGCCGTAAATGTCCTCGATCTGTTCGTTTACGGTGACCGTGTAGGTCGTCCTTCCTTTTTTGACACCCTGAATATAGAT
This sequence comes from Pyrinomonadaceae bacterium, assembly GCA_013003215.1. Taxonomy (GTDB): domain Bacteria; phylum Acidobacteriota; class Blastocatellia; order Pyrinomonadales; family Pyrinomonadaceae; genus Aridibacter. Next base: position 3,872 of record JABDKD010000042.1, on the reverse strand, counting down.
TCCCCTGCCGCTCGGATAGATTTTCAGTCCTTCTACCGCGGGCGTTATCTTGACCATCGACTTGTCAAATTTCGAGGAATTGATGGAATTGGTGAACATGATTAACCAGTTATCGAACGGCGAGCAGTTTTGCTTGGACCTGTATCCGCAAAAGCCTTCTACAAACTTCATCGAACCGTAGGTCCGGTAGCCAAAACTCTGGTCGGCCTTCGTTGTGATCGGGCCTTCTGCCGAAGGGGTTCCTTTTTTCACAGTGACCCTTATCGGCGAGTCTCCGGGGAGAGCGTTTTCAATGCCCCCTTCTGCATTGACTGCCCGGAATGCGACCCAACGGTTCTTCTGTGCCTGCTTTACGTAGTAAGCGATATTTGATTTTTTGATCTCTTCCTCGGAAAGAAGCCGTAAAGGCAGACGCTTTCCTTTCGCGGTAACCGCAATGGTCTCAAGGACAGCCTTTTGATTTATTTCCTGGTCAAACGCGACAAACATCGCTGCGTTGCGGCGCGTGGTCCCGCCGTTCGGATACTTACTTACGATCTTCGGAGGAGGTGTTGTGAAACTCCAGCTGACGGCTTCTTTTAACGTCTGGCCCGTTGCCGCCTTCGTTCCGGCAGGAACGGTCGCCGTATATTTAGTCGCCATTCGAAACCGTGTCTTCGTGTCAAACATCAGCGTCTTCGTACCGAGCCAACGCCATTTCCCTTCCGCGGAAGGCGTCAGCGTAATCGGCTTTGTTTGAGCCGCTCCCTCTTGAGAAGTCACCGAAACCATCGGGTGTGAGAACGAAACACTTAGATCAGGAGCCAGGGAAACTTCGCCTTCGGGTGAGAATCGAAGAACGTTCAGATCCCTGCTGTCGGCGCCGACCGGCGGTCTAAGGTCTTCGTCTGCGGGAAACTTGACCGAAATCTTCTTTCCGGCCTTCGGAGCTGCAAGGCTGCCGGCGCGCTTAGCGAAATCCGTTTTATCGTCTTCTTCAGTAACCAAATCCGGAAGTCTCTTCAAGAGGCCCTCGGTGTCCCCTTCTGACAACGGATCCGTTTCCGCGTGCGGCGTAACCGTTCGCTTCTCCGCACCTTCGACACCTTCGCTCAGACTGAACTTCAATCCGTTGGGAATATCCTTAAGACTCAGGTCCCTGCTTTTTCTAAGCTGCTGGGCATTGACTGTCCGGCCAAGCGGAGCAAACATTCCCAGATAAACAGACACAAACAGTATCCACGCGATAGCTTTTTTCATTTGAATTTCCTCTGCGTGTGAAAGACGGGCAAAACCGCGGTACGCAACCGTATTTTACTTTACTTGCCCTTCACCAACTAATTTCAAAATTTGAAGACACAGCAGCCCTTCACCGTGTTGGAACGGTTTGGATGAAGATTCTTGCACGCGGAGAGAAGGGGTGGCGCTTCGCCTGGGGTGGCGCTTCGCTTGGGGGTGGCGCTTCGGTTGAGGGTGACGCTTCGCTTGGGGGTGACGCCATCTCCTCACCCCTTCATCCCCTTCACCCCTCCTCAGTTTTTCTAAAAGGTAGTTTTTCTTGCTATACTTGAGTCGTATTTGCAACTTTAGGAGATAACAGACGTAAAGTATTGTTGCGAAAGTTCTTTAGACTTCGTTTTAGGAGCGGATTAGGAAATGGGATTGTGGCAGAGAATTAAGAGATTGTTCAGGGCCGGCACAGGTGCCGCGCTGGACAAGGTTGAGAATCCGGAGATGGTTCTCCAGCAAACGATACGCGACATGCGCGACCGTGTACCGGAATTAAACAATTCCGTGGCACAGGTGATGGCGACCGAGCGTCTTTTGGCGAAGAACAAAGAATCCTTGTCTGAGAAGGTCGTAGATCTTGATTCGAAGATCAAGGCGTCCGTCAAGATGGACCGGGATGACATCGCGACAGCCTATATAGGGCAGCTGCAGCAGGCGCAGGTTGACCTCGAGAAAACCTCGGCACAGCTCGAATACGCCGAGAATGCCTCAAAGCAGGCGTTGAAGGCACGTGACAACTATGTGCTGAACATGAAGAAGCGTTCGGCAGAAGCAATGCAGCTGATCAGTGCTTCAAAGCAGGCCAAACTTCAGGAACAACTTGCACAGACGATGGAGTCGTTTGATATCGGAGATGACGCGTCTACTTTCAACGAGATGCGCGAGAAGATCGACCGTCGCGTTGCTGCTGCCGAAGCAAAACTTCAGTTGGGAACTTCCTCGGTCGACAATCAGATGCATGACATCGAGCGCGAAGCGATGGACATCCAGCTTCAGGACAAGCTTCTGTCATACAAACAGGAAATGGGCCTGCTCAGTGAAGGGTCTTCAGACGATACGAAACAGATTTCCGCCGGGAATTCCGGTGAGGAGGAGTCCTCGGATGCTTCGGAGGCGGCCCCGGATGTGTCGGAGAAGAGCACTGAAGAGATCCTTGCTGAAGCGGAGGAAATCCTCAAGAGCTCAGAATAATCGGTTATTCAGTAATAATCCGTGAAACCGTCAGCGCAACCTTGGCATCACATTAACGCATGGCAGATATCGCAAAGTACCAGCAGTCGTTAGAAAAATTTAACAGTTCCTATATGAAGGAGGCTCTTAAAGAGCCGATCAACTTCTGGGGGCTTGCCGGATTTGCGGTTGCAGCCGCCTTCACCGCGAGTGTCATCCCACTTTTTGTTGCCTTACTTGTTGAAGCTGCTTATGTCCTCATAGTCCCTAATCTCCCTGTTTACCGGCAATTGGTTCTCAACCGCGAACGAAAAAGGTTGAAGGCGCTGAATGAATCCCAACGTGAACAGCTGATCAAGACATTCAGCCCGCGCGAACGCGAGGCCGTCGAGTACCTGCGCTGGCAGAAAAACAAGATCCAGGAAAACTATAAGAAGTTTGCCGGCTCAAAACAGCTGCCCGCGAATTTGCGGGAGCTGGATAAGCGCTGGGAAGACTTTGTGGACCTTCTGGACATTTACAGACGCAGAAAGCAGCACTTGAAGTCCATCAACCGCCAGGCTGTTCATAACCAGCTGTCCCAGGCGTTTCGTGCCGCTGAAGCCGCGGAAGATGAGAAGACCAAGAGGATCCAGCAAACCAACGTCGAGATCCTTAAACGAAGACTCGCTTCCTTTGACGAGCTTGAAAGAAGCGTGAAGCTTGTCGAGGGCCAGCTCCAGTCGATCGAAAATTTCTTTGGATATCTCAATGATGAGATCGTCACGATATCCACACCGGAAAAATTCTCGCTACTCGATTTCGAACAGTTGTCCGACTCGATCGCGATGACGAAGCAGATGCTCGACGCCACCTCCGACTCCGTTGGCGCACTCGATGCTTACAACCGCGAGATGGGCAACTACGAGCTACTTCCCGAAAATAACTAGCTGACTATTGCAATTCGTTTTCTGCCACAGAATTCACCGTGGCACCGAGACGCAAAGACTTAGGCCTTTCCCATTAATTCCATTCATTCCTTTTTTCGAATTTCGTGTAGTTTCGTGGCTTCCTTTGATGCATGTTGATCTATGGCAAATACATCTGTCGCCCGTTACACGGGCTGGATTGTTGTTCGGTCGCTCCACCCGTAGCTTGGCCGAAACGGCCTACGCTACGGGCTACACGCTAACGCCCTCTACGAGGGCTTCATTTCGTGTCAATTTGTGTATTTCGTGGCTATCATCTTATTCTGCGCAAATCCGCATTACTCCGCGTTGATCCGCGGCAAAATACTCCGACTACCCTTTCGATCTCTGCCACAGAGGTCACAGAGACACGGAGACGAAATGATCCGGACCCATCCCATTAATCCCCTTCATCCCTGTTTTCGAATTTTGTGTTTTCGTGTATTTCGTGGCTACAACCGATCCGTTTTTATCTGCGTTGATCCG
>JABDKD010000034.1 GCA_013003215.1 Pyrinomonadaceae bacterium | reverse complement strand
GGGTTTGGCCAGCAACTCCTTGACTCCAAACTTCGCGACCAGTTGCACGAATCTCTTAGCGGAGAAATCGCAAAAGACCACGTCATTCAGATCACCCGTCACAGCCGGATCCAGGGATCCCGACAATTTCGCGCGTCTGCAATCTATGTTGTTGGGCAACTCGTGAAGGCAGGCTTTGATAAGGAAAACCTGACACGCGAGTCCTTCAAGTCGGACGGGAAGGTCACATACCAGACATGGCAGTCGCCGTCAGGTTTCGACATGGAATGGGCCGAACTCCGGCTGATGGAGCCCTACGAAGAGCGGATCGTCGGATACCCGGAAGTTGCTATGAGCCTTATCACCTATTCGAACCCCGGATCCGCGACGGCGGAGCTTGTATTTGTCGGGTCGGGTACTTCTGAGTCCGATTACGAAGGAAAAGACGTAAAAGACAAAATCGTCCTTGCGACCGGTTACGGCGGAAGTGTGCATCGTCTTGCGGTCCTGAAATATGGCGCAAAAGCGGTGGTCTGTTATCTCGATGACGATCGCGCAAAGCAATACCCGGACATGCTCGCTTACACAGGTATGTGGCCGAAAACAGATGAGCTTGAAAGGGTTACATTCGGGTTTAACCTTACAAACCGCCAGGGTGAGAAGCTTAGAAAGCTGATCGAGTCCGGTCAGAAGGTGGTTGTAAAGGGTGAGGCGAAGGGCATCGGTCTCGAGCCATACTTCATGGATGTCATCGACGCGAAGATTCCCGGATCAGAGAAACCCGAAGAAGAGATCGTCTTCAGCGCACATCTGGATCATCCCAAAGAATCTGCAAATGATAACGCCAGCGGTTCTGCGGCACTTCTCGATATCGCGAGGACTCTTCAACAGGGTATCGACAACGGGACGATCGATCGTCCGAAACGGACGATCAGGTTCCTATGGGTTCCGGAGTGGTACGGAACAATGGCCTATATCGATAAGTACGAAAACATGAAGGGCGTCGAACTGGGCGGCAAGTATCTCGCAAACCTGAATATGGACATGGTTGGCGAGGATCTAGAGAAACTTCATTCGAAATTGATAATTACCCGTACACCTGACTCGATACCGTCTGTTTTGAACGATGTTGTTGCCGACATGGCAAAGATGGTCGACAAGATGAATGTCAGGACCCCGCGCGGAAGTCTTTCGGCGATGAACTATCGAATAACGCCCTACTCAGGTGGTTCTGATCACATGATGTTCATTGAACGAAAGATCCCGGGAATCATGTTTTCCCATTCACCGGATTACACCCACCACACTTCTGAGGACACGCCGGACAAGGTCGATCCCGTGGAGTTGGAACGAACTGAGATCATTGCTACCTCGGCTGCGCTTTATTTATCAAATCTCACTAATGAGCAAGCTGCTGAGTTGGCCCATCTTGCCTATTCCAATAGCACGGGAAGGTTTTCGGCACATTTCGCCAGAGCAATGGGGATGATCTCGAACGGCTCGGCCGATACTGGTTCCTTCGCTGACGCGCAGATCGTCTTGAGACATGCGTGGGTAGTAGAACGAAAAACGGTGCAATCGATTCTTATCTTTAATGATTCCCCCGAAACCAAGGAAGTGATCGAGCCGCTTCTGGGAGAATTGAACCGACAATATGAGACCTACTCCGGGTTGTTGAATGAGAAAGCGAAGGCATTGGGCCTGAACAAGGCGGGGGCGGTTAAGGATATAGACCGGCGTGTTCCGGTTCGATTGACAAGGGGGCCACTGGATTTTGGGTTGCCCGAATCAAAGGTGGATGAAGAATCGGCAGAGTTTTACTCAGATCGAAAGAATCGTCTAAGCGGCAGCGCAAAATTCGAACTGGCAAACTTCGTCGATGGCGCAAGAAACGTTACGCAGATTCGTAATGCATTGACCGCAGAGTTTGGTCCGGTCGAGGAGCGGGTCGTAGCAAGATACCTGGAAGACCTTGTAAAAATTGGGGTTATGGAATGGCGCGCAGCGGAATAGCACTGTTGGGTTCAAAGTTCGAAGTTCCGAGTTCCAAGTCCATCTATAATTCTCAGTAGACTAGTATATTTAGAAGCACCTTTCAGAAATCTTATTCGTTGTTTCCTGACGAACTTGGAACTTGAAACTTGGAACTTGGAACTGAGAGTTGTGATCCCGAAAACACGCAAAGAACTGATGGAACAGCTGGTCCCGTCGTGGCAGAAACTCGACAAAGAGCTGAGTGATGCCGGGCCCGAAATAGGGGATCTTCCATGCGTAGATGACTGGACGGTCAAAGACCTCCTCGCAGTGCGTGTGTGGTGGACGGGCAGTGTGATCGATTGGGTCGAAGCGTGGCGAAGAGGTGAAAAGCCTGTGTTGCCAAAAGAAGGTTACCTATGGCAGGAAACACCCCGTTTGAATAATGACATCGTCGCGGAATCTCAAAAAGATTCGTATTCCGGCACCGTTAACAGGCTGAAGGTCAACTATTACAGGATTTTGAGCACCGTGAACGCAATGGATGATGCCGAGCTGATCGATGTTGGGTTTCACAAACAGGCGGGCTCATACTCGGTGTGCCGATGGATCTCGATCAACACGACAAGGCAGTACATGACTGCGAGGACGTATATTCGGAAGGCGATCCGAGCTTCGGGAATTGAGGATTGAGGATTGAGGATTGAGAACCAAGAACTAAGAACCAAGAACTGAAGACTGAAGATTGTCGATTAATATCGAATAAGTGGTCAGTCCGAAATAGGTTGCCGGAATTGCAGATCTTAATGGATCGACAGGAAGTTTAAAGTTGCCACGGATTCAGCCGTAAGTGCATCGTCATTTGCGTTGGGGGTTCTCCACGAATTTAAATCGCCACGTGCTTCAGCGCGTGGAAAAAGATTACCAACACAAATGGGGCTTAAGCCCCTTGTCTCTATTTACCGTTAACCCCACTAGCTGAAGCTAGTGGCAATTGAATCCAATCCCAAAACTCAATGCTATTCCTCAGACAATTTTGAAAATCTCCGCGTCCTCTGCGGTCTCTGCGGTGAAAGTAAATCGGACGGCTTCCGGGG
>JABDKD010000022.1 GCA_013003215.1 Pyrinomonadaceae bacterium | reverse complement strand
ATCTTAGATCCTTCGTGTCCGGCGATATTCGATCCTTCGTGTCCGGCGATCTTGGATCCCTCGTGTCCCGCGATCTTCGATCCTTCGTGTCCGGCGATCTTGGATCCCTCGTGTCCCGCGATCTTCGATCCTTCGTGTCCGGCGATTTTCGCGGAAGTCTCCGGACCGGCATCCCAGTATGCTTCCACGCTATCGTCTTCATAGTCCTTGTACTGGTACGAGTAGTAACGGATTTTCTGCGCGTGATCATCAAGATTTAGCGAGGGCGCTTTCATTTCAAGTATCACCGGAGACAAATCCAAAGATCCTCCTTCAGGTGCCGGTTTATATGATCCGCCAATTGGAGCCGTTTCCTCGTCTTTGATCGTGGGACCAGGTGCCGTTCGCAAAGTGACCTCCCGCAAATATTTACGAAGAAAGGCATTCCAACCATTTCCTGCCTGAGTCTCAGTTACAAAATCTAGAGTCTCGTAGTTTTCCCTGGACACCTCATAAGCGGTCAGGGACCACGGGAAGAACAACGATATCCCGTTTGAATACTGATACTTACCACCGCTAAAGCCGCTCAGAATCACCGCGCTTCGAAGTTGCCCAAGCACGGAATCACAAAACGTCGCGATTTCTCCAAGGAGCGAGACGTTGTCGTCCTGGAGCTCTTTCATCAGGGAAACACACTCGGCCTTCAAAAGCTCACAGAAATCTCCCAAATCAACGTTTTGTTCGTACATGTACGCCTGGCATTTCCAATGAACCTGAAGCAGGACTCTCTCCATCTGGCGATAAATGGTGCTTCCTTTTTCCTCGAAACATTGCAGTAATGCATCGGTGAGTTTGTAAAACTCCGTATTGAGGCCATCGAGTTTCGAAAGATCCCAGGCCGCCATGTCGACCGCGACCCCGCCAATTGTGTATGAATCCTGGCTTCTAACGAATCCCGCAACGAATTCAGCGACAGTGTCCTCGAGAGGTACATCTCCAGATTTCTTCGCGAGATTTCCGAGCAGTTTGGCATAGGTCCATCCCGCATTGGGCACGCTGCCTTCCGACGCAATCATCGTTTTGGCAACCTCTTTAAATTGGTATCCCACCTCCAGCATGCTCATAACGCAGCTGTCGAACCCGAGGATATCGAGCGGCTGACCCAATATCACACCGGTATCGCGGCTGTTCAAAACAATTTCGGTGTCCTCGGCCTGAGCCTTTGCGATCAGCTCGTCTTCGGTCATCGTTATTCGCTGCAGGAGATCGTTCATTTCCCGCATACCCATCGCTACATCAGAAGACTCATCCTTAAACATTCCAATGTCCTGGAACCCCATCGAATGCCCCGAAAAAATCAGGGCGTACTTATCGGCTTTTCGCCCCCGTGTTTTCTTGCCGTCTTCTTCACAACCAACCTTGTTTACACACCAGTCCACGAAGTTGATCACGGAACGGGCGTCAGCCGCATTCTCATCGTGCTTCCCTTCAACCGGGTACAACTTGTCTCTAACCATGTAAGAGCGCACATGTCGCGGTTTGTTGTAATCCGAGTAATCACAATAAAGCGTTGGTATACTCTCGGAGTATCCGTCGTAATAAACGAACAGGTTCACCTTGCTTCCGTTACTGCCGGCGACTTCTTTGATCTGCTCCATTGCGTATGCCATGTCTACGCTCAGGTTATTATCGCCCGCCATATAAATCATTATTGTCCAGTCTCTTTGGTTCATGGTGATCTCCTTTTGCCAAAACTTTAGTTTCGCCCGGAAGTGGGTTCGCGAAATTCACGTTTCCGGTGGGAGCCGGCCGGCTCAAAACAACCTATGCAGTCGCTCCTTCTTTCTTCTTCTGGGTCGAAACCCAGGTCGCGCCTTCTCCTGAAATAAGCGCCTCTACTCTCTCGACGAATAACGATTCCCTGTTATCGGTGTTGCCGTAATCACCGATCCGACCATCGTAAAAAATTTTCTCCTGGATAAGCTTCTCCGCAGTAGACCGAAAATTGATCCAGTTTTCTTGGAATTTAAATGTCTTGACGCCGGCTGTTCCAATTGCCAGGAGTATCGAAACAATGATGGTTAACACCCAAATACCCGGTACCTTGTCAGTCGCTTCGAGCGCTACCATCACAGGGACAATTGCAGAAAGGATGATAACGCTCCATTGGAGTATCTGGTACCGGCTCTTGTTTATGGATGCCTTCTTCGAATACCAGTTCATCTGATCTTCGTATCGGTCCTTCAGATACTTTTTAAAAGCTTCTTCGTCCACAATTCCTCCAGTC
>JABDKD010000017.1 GCA_013003215.1 Pyrinomonadaceae bacterium | reverse complement strand
CCGGGCGAGAGAGCACGGCTCGCGATTTCGGAAAGCGCAACTAACCCGAACCGCACATCCTCATCGTAAGTCCGGTCATGATCAATCGTAAACGCACGTGTTATCCGATCTAGTTCCAAATTTTCCGAATTGCCAGAATTCTCACGAATGTATGCTAGTTCGCTTCCCGGTCCGACGAAATCACCGGGCAGAGCGGATACCTCGATGCGGATTTCCTCTTCCTCAGCGAAAACTTGCAAGCTGTGGACATCGACACGCTGTACATAGCCGACGGAGACGGCAAACACGGGTTCTGCACCGGACTGGCGGGGCGTTACCGGAACACCCCCAAGTGTCGGTGAGTCCTTTTGCCGCTTCAGAGCAGACGCCGTCGCCCTTTCCACTTTGCTGATCGTATTGCCCAGGCGCCCAAGACGGGCAATGCTGTCCACCCAGCCGATAAAAGTAATGATGACGATCGCGAAAACGACGAGTGTCAGTGCGAACAAGGTGAACCGCCCGGCCCGGTGGTAATAGCTGTTTTCCAATGCTATCAGTGAAACTATGCTGAAAATGAAAGCGCCGAGGAAGGCAGAGAGTGCATTTTGAGAAACGTCATCGGCGACTATTAACGAAAACGAACGAGGAGTCGCTGTACCGCTCGCCGAAGAATAAGCCGACACCATTGACGCGACCGAGAAAGTTGCGATTACCAACATGCTTGCCGACATAACCTTTAGCAAGGTGTTTACAGAATTCGCGGTAATGTCAGGAACGATTGCGCTGAGGCCGACATAATCCGCACCCCTGGCAATGAATGCTCCGCCAATCGCCGCCAAACACATAATCAGCGGCTTGACCCACAACTTCTTCCCGATGCGATTGAGAAGAAATCTCAACCTGTCTTTTATTACGTTGATCTCCATTTTCTTCGAATCTTCTTCATTCTGGGACGAGACCCGTTTTCCCAATTACCCTTCGGACCCTACCTTCAATCAACGGCTCATAATTCTCAAAAGTCTTCATGTATTTCTTGGGAAAAGAAATGCCGAGATTAGTTCTCCGACGGCGACAGGCCCTTCGTCGATATCCTACCGCAGAACGCCGCTGTTCGTCATGGCAAAGTCATACTCGGGGTATGAATTGAGCATCGCGTCGGCATCATATTATTGATTCTATTGGTGGAGCCGAGGGGGATCGAACCCCTGACCTCATGACTGCCAGTCTTATCTAGTTGTTATCCTGAGTAATATCCAGTTGGCCTTAGTGCTGTATTAATTGGGTTCTACAGCATATTCGTTCGTTTTGGTTCGTTCGAGTTCTGCTGAGTTTTGAATAGTCGGCACACATTTGGCACACAGAATTTCAGAACTTCTGGATGAAAGCGTCGATCAGTGATCATAGCTTTAATATCCGTCAAATTCCTCCACGTCCAGCATTCGCCGACACCTCGTTCAAAGAAGGTTTTCAGCCCTCAGGGTGGGCCAAAACTCTCAACTGGCCATATTTTTGACCGCAGACTGGATGACACTACTCCATTCGCTTTCTATGTCCGCGAATCGGGAGCAAACGTGATCGGATCTCCGTGAAGATTCTAAAAGGGCTTCACGAATTATTCCATTTCCAATTTAACGATTGGGAATTGGCAAACGCGGTGCTCGAATTGGACGAAGATGAAGACACAGAACGATTTACTGAGGACACAAATTCTGCGGGCAGCGATTTTTGGCACGAGGCACTTAAGAATGCATGTTCGCCTAACCAAGAGAACCGCAATAATAATTCACAAAGTGGGCTTGCGCGCCCTATTCCAAGCGTAAGCGGCGGCGGTGATCAAACAGATTACAGGTCATTTTATGTAGGAGAAGCGGAAGCTGCACACAACGAGCGTATTCACCCGGAACCCAAACTTTAAAGGAAAACAACGGGAGGAGAAACGGTCCATAAGAGACCTTTTTCGACAAAATTGGCGGCAGCGAAATCTCCGGAGTCCAAGCTGGATTTGTTGACCTGAGCGAGTTAAAATAACACCTACATTTAGTTAGGAGAAATCGATTGTGAGAATCATTTGTGTAGCGGCGATTTTGGCATTCTGTTCCGTTGGGATTACAGCACTGGATTTACAGTGTTCCTTACAATACCGGTTTGAAGATTCGTCAGAAAACTCGAATATAAAAAAAGTTTCAAGTGTTTTGACGATGTCTTACCGTGAGGGGGAATTATTGGGATACACTTTTTTGGAGCGGTTCGACTCCCGCGGCAGACTTTTGGAAAAAATCAGGCACTCGGCTCAGATCGGCATTCATACTGGAGTGATGGGGCGACTTTCTAAGAAAGTATATTACAGATATAACAATTCGAGCGGTAGTTTGATCGAAAGTCAATCTTTTCACGCCGATGGTAACCAATCAACATTGGTGAAGTACAGTTATGGACCAAACGGGTGTTTGACTCGAAAAGTTGTATTATCCGGAAAAGCCGAGAAACTTGTCAACCAGATCGATTATGCGTACATAGATTTAGGCGATAAAAAAAGTGAGGTGATAGTAACACGCAAGACTTTTATCGGGGCACGTACGGTTACGTCCAAAAGGAAGCGGTATGTAAGTAACGGTCGTCAAATAAAAGAAACGAAATTAAATGATGCGGGCAAAGCTGAAAATAGTATTTCGTTTGAATACGACGGGAAAGGATTCCTTGTGAAAAGAACAAATTGCTGCGAATTCAATTATACACACGAATACGAATACGTTGTTGATACCAGAGGAAACTGGATTGAAAGAATTGAATATTATGGACGAAAGAACAATGCAGGTGAATGGGAAAAAACCGAATCGTTAAGAACATATAGAGTTATAACGTATTACGACGAAGGATCTGGTACTGATAAAAAGCGCAATTAATTGATATTGAACCCGAAAATTACATCAGTGTATTATCCCAGCTTCGAGGTAGTGTTCTAGCCTCTGTGGCAATTCGATAACTTTTTACTAAATAAAGAAGAGGATTGGCTTGACAGAGAAGTTTATTTTTATGTGCTTCATTTCAGTTTCTTCAGCAACGATTAGTGCGATTACAAACAATCATCGGTCGTGTAAAGGAATAGCAATAACGCCCGCTTGAGACGCACAGTCAGTTTGTCTGACTGTGCGTGATGTGGTCGGGCGGAACTTTTTGTGCCTCTTTTGCGAATTCAGTTAACAAGCTTTGAGATATCTGTATCAACACCAACCTTCTTTTTGGCAAGGTACTCGTTGAGCCTTGAAGCAACCCCCCTCGCCGTTTCAGGCGTAATATTTAAGTATCTCAAAAAAGTCTTTAGTTGGCTGTGACCGGTGATTTTCATTACTTCAGTATGGGGAGAACCGGATGCAATCATTCTGGTTGTGGCGGTATGACGGCAATCGTGCAGTCTGAAATTCACTATACTTGCCATTTGACATGCCGTTTTCCACGAGGTCTTTACGGAATGGGTTAGCCCTAAAACCAATTCGCTTTTATCTTTCGGCGACTGATTCCAGAGTTTCTGAAGTTCAGCGATGAGCCTGGGGGTCATACCTACTGTTCTAGATTTTTCGGTCTTTGCATTCGTTTGAGGAATATGGATTTCACCTGAAACGAAGTTTACATCATTCCAAACCATCTTAAAGATCTCGCCTCGGCGCATTGCGGTATCGAGCGCGCAGATGATTAGTGGCCGAAGATGAGCACGTCGTCCGACGCATGCCGTCAGGAGTCGTTCCTCTTCATCAAAAGAAAAAACTCTATCGCGTTCAACTTCGGCGGCTTTGGAAATAAGACCTTTAGCAAGCAAGAAGGGATTCCGAATGAGCCATTCGTTCTGAATCGCAAAATTGAGCATAGCTCGCAGAAGTTCAAGCTCGCGATTCACTGTGGCGATTTTTAGGAAAGTGCCTCTGCTTGTTGGAGTATTTAGTCTCTTATGTTTGTATTTCTCCAAATCACTTACCTTGATCAACCTAATCTTTTTATCGCCAAAATAACTAAGCAATGCCTTTAGTTGCGACTTTGCCGATCCTAAGGAACGTCTGCCGGAAACTTTAACACCATTAGAATATTGAGCTTTGATCAACTTCGTTTCTTTATATTTTTCTGCTAACTTTTCGAATGTAAGTTTGTCGGCTTCAAGCGTTTCGGTCCCATGTTCGGTTATCTCCCGACGCATTTCTTCTACAACAGTCCGAGCAGTTCGTTTATCGGAGATCGGTTTTAGCTTTTCGCGCCATTTACCCGTTTCATCTTTGTACTGTCAACAAGCATGAAAAAATGACCCAGTAACAAGCAGATAGTTTTGACCCACCCCAAAGATAAAGTATTGGTAAGCTTTTCTTCAATTAGGAGGAAAGGGCCGATGCTGGATTTGGAGGGATGGATGGAAATCAAATCAATGAAACGAGAGGGGCACTCGATCCGCGAGATATCGAGGAGAACGGGACGTTCAAGGAATACGGTCAGAAAGGTGCTTCGGAACAAGGCGCCCGATCAAACAAAAAGGAGACGGAAGGGGTCGATTCTGGACGAATACAAGGTTTACTTGAAGCGGCGATATCATGAGACCGGCCTCAGCGGGGTAAGGCTCCTGGAAGAGATAGCCGGGCTGGGTTACGAAGGAAGCGTCGATACGGTCCGTCGATATTTGGCAGCAATAGACCGGGAAGAATCGGTTTCGGCAAAAGCAACGGTCCGGTTCGAGACACCTCCGGGCAAGCAGGCACAGGTCGATTGGGCTGAGATTGGAAAGATGCCGGACGAGGCGGGCAAGATGAAGAAAGTGTATGCGTTTGTGATGGTGCTCGGATTCTCGCGGATGACGTTTGTAGAGTTTACGTATTCGATGAAACTTCCAGTATTGATTGCATGCCAGCAGAAAGCGTTTGAATACTTTGGAGGATACACGCGGGAGATTCTCTATGACAATATGGCGCAGGTCCGGCATCCAAGCGGCAAACTCAACCCAAAGATGCTTGATTTTCTGTCGTTTTACGGGATCACGCTCAAGACACATCGCCCGCGACGACCGCGAACAAAAGGGAAAGTTGAAAGAAACGTCCATTATCTGAAAGACAATTTTATAAAAGGAAGGGAGTTTCGAGATTTCGCTGATCTACAGGCACGTGGGCGTTCATGGCTTGATAATACAGCCAATCGAAGGGTTCATGCGACAACCGGAAAGATTCCCTTTGAAATGCTAAAGGAAGAAGGGCTTTTGCCGCTCGAAGCCGTCGGCGAATACAAACGGGTCGAAAGTGTCCAAAGAAAGGTGACCTCGGAAGGCTATATATTGATCGGGGGAAGCCGTTATTCGGTACCGCCAAAGATGGTCGGACGAAAGGTAACGGTTGAAAGCGGGTATGGAACAGTTTCGATACTTGCTGGAGAAACGATAGTCGCCAAACACCCGCAGGCGCGCAAGAGAAAGGAAACTGTAACAGATCCGGTGCACGCCGCCGAAATGTGGAAACTGAGCGTAAGAGGTCAGACAGTTCCAAAAGCAAAGCCCGCTAAACTTCTGATTCAGATACCGGATGAAAGACCTCTGACGGTTTATGAAGAGGTGATCGGCTGATGAGAGTTTACGAAGAACTAGCCAAAACGGGACTTGAAGACCTGAAAATGACAACATCGCTCGCAAATCTCGACACGGTAAGTCAGGAAGCTGCGGCTGAGAATTGGTCATACACGCATTTTCTCGGCTATCTGCTCGATGGGGAGCTAAAGGAAAGACAGCGTCTGAGGGTGAAAATGAGCCTTCAGTTTGCACATTTTCCTTACTTGAAACGAATCGAAGACTTCGAGTTTAGCGCGCAGCCATCTGTTGATAAACGCCTTGTCAAAGAACTTCAAACCTTGCGTTTTATTGACGAGGGGAGAAACATCATCTTTTTAGGACCTCCCGGTGTTGGAAAGACTCATCTGGCGATTGCCCTCGGCGTAGCTTTGGCTGAAAGAGGCCAGAGGGTTTACTTTACAACGGCGCTTGATCTGGTGACGAAACTGACAAAAGCCTTGAGCGAGAACCGTCTTCCGCGGGCGATCAAGGGTCTGACGAGGCCACGTCTTCTTATCATCGACGAGGTCGGTTATCTCAAACTGGATAAAATGCAGGCCTCACTGCTCTTTCAGGTGATATCGGGACGCTACGAACTTGAATCGGCGACAATACTTACATCGAATAAGGCTTTTGGAGAATGGGGCGATGTCTTTGCCGGCGATGCCGTTATGGCAAGTGCTGCCCTCGATAGATTGCTCCACCGTTCGACCGTTCTCAACATCAACGGCGACAGCTACCGAATGCTCGAAAAGAAAAAGGCTGGTGTAAAACTGACAGGGAAAACCAAAAAAGACGCCTGATTGTTGAACTTCTGAAACGAAGGCTCATCGGCGAGCCTTTGAAAACTAAATACGGGGTGGGTCAATTTTATTTGCATGTAGGTGGGTCAAAACTATCTGCTTGTTGACACCGAAGGCAGGAAAACAAACGAAATCTGAAGAAAACGCCCGAATCGGCGGAACCTATTACGCCGATCTGGAGTTATACATCGACGGAGAGAGATTCGGAAACGGAACATTCTTAGGAATGAGTTCGTGTTCGTCGAGCAGCTGCAGCTGGAGTATCGCCATTCCCTCGACCTATCACGACGGCCAGCAGCACACTCTCTATGCCTATGCGGTTGACGAGATCTTTACCATGCAGACGGCGGGACCGGTCTTGTATAACTTTACGATCGGATCCGCAGCGCCCAATCCGGACTGGGACAATGGAAACTACGACACATCGGACGACCCGGGCGTGCAGGTAGGAACGCCGCCAAACAACGGAACATCGGGAGCAGGCTCGGGTAACTTTGGCTTTTCGGCACCGGTTGCATCGCTACCGGGAAGAAACGGCCTCGATGTAAATCTCTCGCTAAACTACAACTCCCTCCTCTGGCACAAAGACGGGAACGAGATCATCTACGATAT
>JABDKD010000015.1 GCA_013003215.1 Pyrinomonadaceae bacterium | reverse complement strand
GTCCAGGATCACCCTTATCTACAGTCTGGTTCGTTAAGCCGGCTCTTTTTTCAATACCTTCCGGCGATCTGCGAATAAGCCACGGGACCCCGTAGGAATCAACTTCTGCCTCCGAATTTTCATCCAGCAACCTCTTGAGCAATCGACCCTTCTCCACATCTTTCGGGGTATCGATCACACCAAGCGCCTTTGCACGCAGGAGCATCGAATGAAACTCATTTCTCTTTTCCTTCCACCACGACTTGGAACCGAAAAATCCGTCCCTAAGCTTCTTCAACACTTTCTTTTTCGATCCTTGAAATTCGGAAGCGCTTCCAAAAACCGAAACGCTCGCAGCCTGATAGCTAAAATACTGCTCGTACTTCTTCTGAATCGAGAACCCCTTGATGAACTTAAAATAGAATCGGCCAACCAGGTACACGATGGGGTGAAAAAACGCGACCACAGGCCAAACAAGCCTGTTTTTAAATACACTCTCGATCACAAAGTATGGTGGCTTGCTCTTTGGATAAGTTCCCGGCACCTGCGGCATGAGTTCAATGGTGACAAACACATCTGAACTCTTTGCCATTATCTTTCGTGCCGCACTGAAGGCTTCTTCCGTTACCCCTTTCGGACTCGTAAACGTCCCGTCGGCCAGCCAGTTTTGCCCAAATCCGGCTTCTTCAAATCCTTCAACCCGCTTTAGAGCGTCCTGAACCCATTTTGAACAATTGCCCGCGAACAAAAACAACACAACGCCAAACTTCGGCCGATTCGAAAACCCATTTATCGTCTTAACCAGTTCCCTTTCTTTTGTTCCGGTCAAATCGTTTATCCACACCGTATATATCGACCGCCGCAGCTGAGATCCAAAGAAGTTCTGCCAGCGTCCTGTCGGAAACCGGAAGCCCTTCTCCAGTTTCATTCCCTTTTCAAACTCCGGATCGCTGTTTACTACCAGGTTCCGGAACTTTTTGTTTCGAAGATAGAAGTTCTCGATCAACTTCTTCCTGATTCTAGGGCTTGTAACCAAAAGACCGTCCGTATTGTTTTCAAGAGCAAAAAGGCTTGTTGAAACCGGCATCACGAGCCAGTCGTATTTGGCTTTCGAGCTAAATGATGCCGTTCGTTCCGCGATCACTCCCCAAACGGGATCTGCCGAGGTACATGGCCGCATCGATAGATAATCGTCCGTACAGGTCTCCGAAAGAAGCAAGGCTGTATGCCCACCCTGTGAAACATAGGCTGCTGTTCCCGGTACCGATTCCATCAGGATGACACCGATTTTTGCCTCCGCATTGAGGGCAAAGCCGGAAAATAAGATTCCAACCAATGCCAGCATTCGTAAAAAAACAGGTTTTTGATGTAATCGTTTCAATAAACCTCCATCGCTAATGGCGACATACCATATTCGCCTCCGCTCATCCGATCGCCGTCGCCGACGGTTTCCAATTCAACGATTTCCTGTTACACCGCGTCCCCGTATCTCCGCGTCACGGCGTGAGCCCCTTAATCGGTAACTTCCGCCAGACCGATTACAGGCTGGTGAAGCATCGTGATCTCTGCGTTTCGTCCCATATAGGAACGCGCCATCGAGATCGCCTCTGTTAGATTGTCCGCTCTGTCCCATCCAAGTATGTCGGGCACATGCGCATTTTCTGCACCGGCCGCAATAACCTTTCCAACATGCTGCCTTCCATTCTCACCCCAATACCACATAAAGAATGGATGTGCGCCGTGATACGCGTTACCGCGGCGGTACATCTCGATATAGGCCGGGTTTTCGGCAAACTCGCGCTCGTATTTCTCACGCAGATAAAACGCGTCCCTTGATTCCGGCAGGAGGCGATGGAAAAACTCGATATAGCTCGGGTGAAAATCGTGATCAAACTCGTCAAAGCAGGGATGCGTTACGATCATTACCCCGTCTTTCTTTAAGAGCGGCTTGTTCTTGTACATGTTGAAGTGGTAACCGAGCGCCATAACCTGTACAAGCAAGGGGTTTAACGCCGAGTAGACGTTGTAAGGCGAAATGTCGGGGATGCCCGAGATCAGGATATCGCACTGTCCCTTTACGGGGATTATGTACTGCTGATAGTTCTTCTCAAGAATCTTCTCGTGTACTTTCTCCGTTTCTCCGGCGTGGCATGCGATCAGTTCGTATTGCGCCGGGATCGCCTGGAGCATCTTTCTTCGGGCCTTCCTGGGAAGCTTTGAAAAGGTCTTTTTCATCGTTTCCCATTTCATGCGGTCCGCAAACGTGAACTCATCCTCGTTCTTGGTGAGGATGTCGTAGCCCTCGTCAAACATCTTGTTGTTGAGCGCGGTCTCGATATGAAACACGTTCAGCTGTTCGTCGACCAGCTTCCCCAGTCTGTGAACCTTGTGATTCAACTCTGAATCAGGCGGGTACATGTATGAATCCGAGTCGATTATGGTCTGCGGCTCGTGATGGGCCCGCAAAGACTCATAGTCGCAAAGGCCCACTGCAACCGATTTGTGACCGCCGTCCATCGGCACAAGATTGATATTGAGATAGATCAACAGATCGCTTTCCATTGCCCGGCGGTTAACACGCAGAGGCTCCTTGTGTTTTGTGTGACCCAGAGTTACGAGACCCTCGTCGTCTTCGGCATCGTGGTTGTAATAGCGATCCGGGTAGAACTCGTTGTGGATCTTGGATCCCACCATCCGTTTCATTTCCCACTCGGTCATCTTCCGGTGGAGCGAATTGGCGATTATCAGATGAATATCCTCAACACCGTTTGCGGCACACATATCCAAAACAACCTCGAGCATCGTCTGCCGCATATCCGGCGTCGCCATCGGTGGTAACGGAAGCGAAATATCATCCATCGCGATCGTCACCTTCATCCCGGGCTCGAGCTGTGCGTAGAGCGGTTTCGCATCAATCGGGTTGTTTACGGCGTATCGTATCGCCGCTTCACGGTTCGGCAACCCCTTTATGGGTGGGTTCGGATAGATAACACGGCTTCCGACCGGAAGGTCCTCAAGCAAAAAATCCTCGCCGTTCGGCATTATCCGCGGTGCAGAGTCGCGGTCGATATACACGATCGATTCGTGTGTTTTTCTTCGTAATTGTAAAGACATATTAAGTTTAGCGGCCTTGAGGCGCCGCAGTTACTTCTTCGAATTCAAGCTTTTGTCCAATGTATCCGTAGCTACGACTATCGTTTTTACCGAATTGCTAAAGAACTTCTTGTCGACCTTTTCAAAATCATCTGTCGGTCGGTGGTAGTCCGCGTGATCCTCGACTCCGAAATACACGAACGGAATCTTTTTCTTGTGAAAAACACCGTGGTCCGACTGAAAGGTCCAGTCATCCCTCTTAGGCTCCGGTTCGTCATGCCCGAAAAGCAATTTGACGGGCACTTTCTCGACAATTGGGCTCAAAATCGTCTTAAAAATCGGATAATGGTACGTTCCGCTTATATAGAGCTCATTCTTGTCGCTTCGCGAAACCATATCGAGGTTGATGTTGAGTAAGATCTTTTCGATCGAAACCGGTGGGTTCCTTACAAAGTGCTTTGCTCCCTCGAGTCCGATTTCTTCTGCGTCGAATGCCGCAAAAATCAACGAATGCTCAGGTGGGTGCTCCTGAAAGTACTTTGCGATCGCGAACAAAGCTGCCGTCCCCGACGCATTATCATCCGCCCCGTTATAAATCTTTCCACGGCTGATACCGACATGGTCAAAATGTGCAGAGACGACGATGTAGCTCTCGGGCTTAGAT
>JABDKD010000010.1 GCA_013003215.1 Pyrinomonadaceae bacterium | reverse complement strand
TTTCAGATGTGCCTTAAAATTCGCCACGGGATCATAGCCCGGTGTGAAAACTTCCTCGGAAGGCTCGCCAAACGGAACTTTGTCCACCAAAGTTTCCGACATGCAGCTGGCCGCTTCGATTCCTTTTCGACCTTCACAATATTTCGAGAAGAACTCGCGGAATGCTTGAAGCTCCGACGCTTTTGTATAAGCGTCCAAATCAAACTCTAGATTCCCGATCTCAAAATCAGGTGATGGATCTGCCTGTTTGAGTCCTTCGTCCACTTCAAACCAGCTTATCGATGAGGTCGTGTAATGCATTGACTTCAATAAATATAGCTGCGCGATGGTCAGCACCGCGAGGAATCCAATCAATACTATTTTCGTCTTACTACTCAAAATTATCGCTCGCTAAGCAGGAACTCCTACTGGTTTTCTTGCCAATTCACGGATCCTCTCTTCCACAAAATCAATCTGTTTCTCGATATCGAATCGCTGCTCGACCATCTTTCTCGCGTTCACACCGAACTCCCGTCTCATCGAGGCATCTGAAAGCAGAATCTTCATTTTATCAAACCAATCCTCATCACTATTAACGAGAAATCCGGTTTTGCCTTCCTCGATGATTTCGAGATTTGAACCTGTCGCGGTTCCAACAACCGGCAATCCGAGACTAAAAAACTGAATGGTCTTAAAAAAGAACTTCCACGGGCTCCATACTGAATCTTTTACGGGGACGATTCCTATATCGCTTTCCTGCAAAAGCGGGACCTCACGGTCAAAATCCCATTTGATGAATTCAACATCGAGTCCGTCGTAATGCTGGGGATCGTCAGCAATGATCCTCAACGTAAAATCGATCTCTTCGCGGACCCTTCTCAATGCGGGAACCGCCAGATCTATGTTCGGCTGATTTGTGCTCGTTCCTACCCAGGTAATTATCGGCTTTTCCTTTTTAGGTTTTTCCGTTGCCGGAATATATCGCTCGAGGTCAACGGTCATTGGAACGATGTGGACGTTGTCGTTATGCGTGGCTGCATGATCCGCGATGGCCTTATTGACCGCAAAAACCATATCGCTCATCTCAAATAAGCGGTTGACCTTTGAAAAGAACTTCAATTTGTTCAGGTGACCGTTTGAAGGACTCACGTAGGGTACAAAAAGCGGTTCGTCGATATCGTAAACGATCGGTACACCCCACCTTCGAACGATTCGTTCGATGATTGCAGGGCCGACGATCGCAGCCTCCCTGTAAAGAAAAACAACATCGGGTTTTTCTGCACGAAAAGTTCTGGCAAGCTGCCCGCCAAATGCGGAAAGCATCAACGAGGCTTTTTTCAGATTGCTGCCCGCCTCGTAAAGAACGTCTGTGAGCTTTTCGGTGGTGAATGGCAAGTAATCGACATCGATGCCCCGATTGCCAAGTTCTTTTGCCCAAAGCTCGATACGAAACCTCTGTCCCGCACAAAAATCGAGATGATAAGGCACAATTGCTAATACTTTAATTCGATCTTTCACTGCCCTTCCGTATGAGGTCTGCGGTTCCGCCAAAAATCAACGGCGTCCCTGATTCCTTTTTCAAGGTCAAACATTGGCTTCCATTCTACTTCATCTCGAAGCTTCGCGACATCCGCTACGACAAGCTCCGGTTCGTTTTCAGGAGCATCAAACGCTCCAAAATCGATATCGGTTGGACGTCCGGTCTCGACTCCGATCACATTCACAACATCCTTTATTGTTACGGCTTTCCCTGAGGCGATATTCACAGCCCCTTCCACATCTGAGTCCAACAATGCCGAAAAGGCAGATGCTACGTCCTTTACATGCATAAAATCACGGAGCTGATTTCCGTGAGAGCATCGCGCGGTTTCACCTGACAGCAGCGACCTGATTACCGACGCAACGAGCCTGTTGGGAGCTTCATGCGGGCCGTATAGAAAAAATACCCGGCCCCACGCGGAACTTATTTTTCGCTCCTCCAGCCATTCAAAAAGTTCAAGTTTTGAACGGCCATACAGGCTTTCCGGTTCACAAACGGAGTTTTCGTTCAGTATGCGACCGGTACTCAAGTCGTATTCAGCACATGTCCCCGCCAAAACAGCTCTTTTGCCTCCCGATTCAACGAATTGCTCGACGAGTTCAGTACTAGCCTTCACCCATTCGAGGTTTTTTGGCGAATCCCAGAATTTTCCATGTTCCACATACCAGGAAAAATGGAGCAAAAACCCGGCTCCGACCTCATAGCAAAGGTTTGACGCTTGGAAATTATCCAGAAGGTCGACTTTGTGCCAACGAACTCCCTCGATTCGCAATTCGTCGGGGGGTTCAATATTTGAAACTGCGTGCACCTCAAAACCCCTCGATCTGAGCGGGTCGATCGCGTGCCGGCCGATAAAACCATCGGCCCCTGTAAGAATTACTTTTTTTGTTGAATTGCTCACCCGTAAAGGATCCTAGGAAAAATCCGGATATGTGGCGTCCCTTTCGTTAATGGAGGTGATTTCAAGTGGAAGCTCGATCGAAAACCTGGAGTCATTCCATCTGATCCCACGGCTCGACGCAGGGTCAAATGGAGTTGAAATAAAATACAGCATTTCAGAATTGTCTTCCAATGTCTGAAAACCGTGTGCAAATCCCTTTGGAATATACACCGCTCGACTTTCACCTCCGCTCAATTCAAAGGATTCATGCTCACCAAACGTTTCGGAGCCTTCCCTGATATCGAGCACGATGTCCAGTATGCGCCCTCGAATACACTGAACGACTTTTGCCTCTTCAAAGGGCTTTGCCTGAAAATGCATGCCGCGAAACGTGCCCTTAAGATTATTTCGCGAGATTCCAATATTATCGATCGAAGGTTCCATGCCAAGGTTTCGGAACTCCTGAAGTCCCCAGACACGGGTATAGGACCCGCGCTCGTCAGCGTGTTTTTCGAAGTCGATTACGCGAATTCCTTTGAGTTTTGCCTCTGTAGTCTTCATCGTTCTTAAGGCTCAAGCAATGACGGCGGATGGGATCGGAATAATAAACTTACCTCCCCATTCCCGAATTTGCTCGTTCTGTTCCATCACCTCAGCCGCGATATTCCAGGGAAATATCAAAACATAGTCCGGTTTTGTTTCCAACAAATATTCGGGCGCAACAACCGGTATTCGCGACCCGGGAAGGTATGTGCCCTGTTTTTGAGGATTGCGATCCGCAACGCAGTCAATGAAATCCCGCCCAATGCCGCAGTAATTTAACAACGTATTCCCCTTTGCCGCAGCACCATAACCGGCAATGGTTTTCCCCTCATTCTTGATCGCTATTAGTTTTGACAGGAGAGTGCGCTTGGTTCTTTTAACGTTCGCACCAAAGGCAAGATAGGTCTCAATATCACCCAGGCCTGCCTTGATTTCCTCGTTCCGGATCTCCTCGACGGTTCCTTTGATCTCATTCTTTCCGATGCCCGCCTTCTGAACATACGCCCGAAGCGAACCACCATGAGTCGGAAACTTCTTAACATAAAAGACTTCAAGCCCCTGGCGCTCCAATACTTTCTCAACAGCGATAAGTGAAAGATACGAATAGTGCTCGTGGTAGATCGTGTCGAACTGGTTTTCACGAATCAGGTTAAGTAGATGTGGAAATTCAAATGTCGCAACACCCTCCGGTTTGAGCAAGACTTCAAATCCCTTCACGAAGTCATTGATGTCAGGCACATGTGCGAGCACGTTGTTGGCTGCCATTAAATCAGCCTCGAGCCCTTCCGATTTCATCTTCTTCGCCGTTGCCTCGCCAAAAAAATCTACTCTCGTTTCGATACCTTTTTCGATCGCATGTTTAGCGACGTTAGCAGCAGGCTCGACACCCAAGACCGGAACCCCTTTCTCCTTGAAAAACTGAAGCAGATACCCATCATTGCTTGCGATTTCAACAACCAGACTGTCCTCATCAAGGCCAAACCGTTTGGTCATGTTCTCCGCATAAGTCTTAGCGTGATCCAGCCAGGTCTTCGAAAAGGAAGAAAAGTAAAGGTACTCGTCAAAGATCTTCTCCGGTCTCTCAAGCGCCGGCAATTGTACGAGAAAACACGATTCACATACACGAGCATGCAGAGAAAGCACGTGTTCCGGTTTATCCAAATCGCTTTCTTCCAGATATGAGTTGGCGAGAGGAGTCGCACCGAGGTCCGCAAAGGTCTGGGGTAGTTCAGCACCGCAAGAGCGGCATTTATAATGGCTCATGAAGATTGTTTGTTCGTGTAAAATTCAATTTGGCGCGCTGTAACTTCCGACATGTCCTTTTCGTTACCAAAGGCGTCGTACCACTCACAGGTCAGTTCCAGTGCCTTTTCAAGATCAAGCTGCGGATGCCAATCCAATGTCTTGCGAGCCTTCGAACTGTCTAACGCAAGGAATCCGGCTTCATGAGGTTGAGGCTGTTCGGGCATCGTAAATCCGACTTCGGTCGGCCAATTAGCAGTAACAATATCGAGCACCTCGGCAACTGTACGCGAATCCTGCAAGGAGGGCCCGAAGTTCCAAGCCCCTGCGAACGAGCGATTACCTTCGAATAGCCCTTTAGCCAAAGTTAAATAACCATAAAGGGGTTCCAGAACGTGTTGCCACGGCCGAACTGAATCCGGATTTCGAATAAAAAGGTTTTCTCCGTCCAAGAGTGAGCGAAAAATGTCAGGTACGAGCCTGTCTTCAGACCAATCCCCGCCCCCGATTACATTTCCCGCTCTCGCGGTGGCTACATGACATTCAGAATCTGAGAAGAAAGAGCGACGATAGGCAGACGAGGCGATTTCCGCACAGGCCTTGCTGCTCGAATAGGGATCAAAACCGCCTAGCGGCTCATCTTCCCGATAAGGCTCGGGTCTTTCCTCGTTCTCGTAAACCTTATCAGTTGTAATGATTACAGCCGCTTTTACCGATTCTGCAGATCGAATAGCCTCCAAAACATTTACCGTACCCATCAGGTTGGTCTCATAGGTTTCAACCGGCAGTCGGTACGATCTGCGGACAAGACTTTGTGCGGCCAGATGAAACACGACATCCGGTTCAAACCGTTCCAGTTCCGATTGAACGCGGTTGAGATCACGCACATCGGCGATAACTGAGTCGACCCGGCTTTCGATATCCAATACCGTGAATAGATTTGGTGAATCTTCAGGGTCCAGAGCATAACCGCACACTGCGGCCCCAAGAGAACTGAGCCAGAATGCCAGCCAGCTCCCCTTAAAGCCCGTGTGACCGGTTAGGAACACTTTTTTGTCTTTCCAAAAATCCATCAACTCACTAAAAAGCCGAAGCAATTGCCCGGCAATTTGGAAACTAAATGTAACTCAAAACATTCAATCCCAGATATTCCAGGGTGCTGTGCCGTCCTCCCATCGCTTTTCAAGGTAGTTCTTCTCCCGCAGTGTATCCATTGGCTGAAAGAACCCGTCATGAAAAAACGCGGTCATTTCCCCGTCGGCAACCAGACTTTCCATAGGCTCGCGCTCCCAGGTGGTCGAATCGCTTTCAATGTAATCGACAACCTTGGGGTTGAGCACAAAAAAGCCACCATTAATCCAGCTTTCGCCTTCCGGTTTCTCGCTAAATCCCTTCAGGTTGTTGTCCTCAAATGCCAATGCTCCAAAACGACCCGGCGGCCTTACAGCTGTAACGGTGGAGAGTTTTCCACTCGATCGATGATGATCAATAAGCGCCCCCAAATCGACATCAGAGAGGCCGTCACCGTATGTGAAACAGAAATCTTCATCTCCCAAGTGATCGCGAACCCGCTTTAGCCTTCCTCCGGTCATCGTATCGAGACCGGTATCGATCAGAGTTACCTTCCAAGGCTCGGCACGACGGTGATGCACCGTCATCTCATTGTTCTCAAGATCGAAAGTGACGTCCGAGGTGTGTAGAAAGTAATTTGCGAAATACTCTTTGATCACATATCCAAGATAGCCGCAGCAAACAACAAATTCATTGATGTCGTACGCGGAGTAGTACTTCATTATGTGCCATAGAATCGGCTTCCCTCCGATGTTGATCATCGGCTTGGGTTTGATAGAAGTCTCCTCACTGATTCGGCTTCCGCGGCCACCTGCTAAGATCACAGCTTTCATAGATTTCAGTCCTGCCTAATCCTAACGTGAATAGGAGACCTTTTAAAACGAATACAAGACAAGATCAGAGGGACTACTTTGTCTCTTTTGAGAAAAGGCGCCGGTAAACACGCCGATATCGGGAGCCGCCGATTTCCGAGAGGTCAAACCTTTTCTTCGCGGAAGCCCTACATGCGTAATCAGTCGTCTCCCTATCCGCGATCATCTCCTTGATGTGTTCAAACGCGGATTCATACTCGGACTTTGAAAACTGGTTGATAACATAACCCGTTCCGTCCTCTTCAATCATTTCTTCTGTGTCTCCCACCTCGCTGTTCGCAATCATTGGAAGCCCGGATGCAAGGTATTCAGCATTCTTGGTCGGGGACGAAGCAAGCTTTGAATAGGAAGGTTTGATAAACGAAATGGCAGCGTCGGCAGCACTCAGGTATGCAGGAATCTCATCCGGCCCTACCTTCTGAATGAAGTAGTCTTCGTTACTAAAACCCCGTTCGTTCAAAAGCGGTTCGATCATCTCCGGAGGGCTCTGCGTCAATATGAGCGCAAAGGTTGAAGCATCTTTTTTCTTCGCAAGACCATAGAAATCGGCAGTTTCTTCGGTCATATAAAACCCGCCGAATGAACCTACATAGGCAACAACGAAGCGGTCCGTGATCCCAAGTTCTTTCCTTTTTTTCAAACGTGAGGCCTTATCGAGCGACTCAAACTTCTCGAGATCAACACAACATGGAACGACCTCAACGGGTCTGCCAAGTGTGTCCCGGCCCGTTTCACGCGAACCGGGAAACAAGATGTCTCTTGCCTTTTCAGTGAGAACAACAAACGCGTCCGAGTCACGCAAAAGCCACTTTTCAGCCCTTTTAGCCATTCCAAAAACCAAACTATCTTCTTTCCAGAGACCGGCGTCGACATACTCTTCGGGAAAGAAACCCCTGATATCAAAAAACAGCTTTCGCTTCCTACGGAGCATTTTGTTTGCTAGCCACCCCATCATTGCCGGGATATGTACCCGACCGTGAAAGACGTCTATTTTGTGTTCCCTCGCAATTCTGCGGGCGCGAAATGCTCCGCAGAAGACGTCATAAATTGTTGCCGGTGCTGACGGCCTTTTGTGATACTTGAGAAAATGCCAATGGATCCCTTCGTCAGCGAGCGCCTTCCTGTCCTGCCGAATTTCTTTTGAATCTCTTGAAAAATCAGGCTCTGCTTCGAATGTAAGTAAGTGGATTTCCGTGTCGTCTTTTGCTATCTCACGCAAATACGGCAGCACTTGTGTCTGCACAAGAGGTTGGCGGAGGCCGAAATAGCAAAGATAGAGTGTTTTCATCAGGACTGACGAGCGATGACGGCAATCGCTCCTCCATGTCTGCGATACTCGAAGATATTCCAGCCATTTCGGCTAAACTTACTACGTAGAATACTTAACGTGTACTCCTGAATGTGATCCCCATCGGTAAAAAAAGGGCATTCATTTCGAACACGTACCCAATTAAGAGGATCCTGTTCAAGATCTGGAACCTCGACGATCAAGACATCAGCAATTTCACGCAAAGAGCCAAGTATGCCGTCTGCATCATCGATGTGTTCGATTACATGG
>JABDKD010000003.1 GCA_013003215.1 Pyrinomonadaceae bacterium | reverse complement strand
GCAAAATGCGATTATTATGGTTTGTTTTTCTATGTCTAATGAACTGGTCGAAAGGCTTTTAAGAGGTGAAACGAGGGCTGTCGCTCGTGCGATTTCGCACGTCGAAGACGGCACTGCAGAAGCCCCTGGGATTATGAAAGGCGTGTTTCCAAAAACCGGAAATGCGCTTGTCGTTGGTATCACGGGTTCTCCGGGTGCCGGGAAGTCTTCATTAGTGGACAAACTCGCACTTCATTACAGGGAAAAGGATGAGAAGGTCGGCATCATAGCTGTTGATCCCTCAAGCCCGTTTTCCGGGGGTGCGATTCTCGGGGATCGCATCCGAATGCAGACCCTGGGCCTCGACCCGAAAGTTTTTATCCGCTCAATGGCCACCCGTGGAAAACTGGGCGGTCTTGCCCGTGCAACCGTGGATGCAGTGGCAATCCTCGACGCGGCAGGATATGACAAAGTAATTGTCGAAACCGTGGGGGTAGGGCAGGATGAAGTCGAAATTGTAAAAACGGCGGATGTTTCGGTTGTCGTCTTGGTACCGGGTATGGGTGACGATATCCAGGCGATCAAAGCCGGGATTATGGAAATCGGCGATGTTTTTGTGATAAACAAGGCCGACCGTGAAGGTGTTATCAGAACTGAGAAGGAGCTCGAAGCACTTCTTTCCCTCGCACATCGGCATGATTTCTGGGATCCGCCGATAGTTAAGACCATCGCGACAGAAAGTAAAGGCATCGAAGATCTTTCCGAGGCCATAGATGGTTACAAAGAGTTCCTGGAGAAGGGGGACCAAAGTAACGAAAGGCGACGGTCCATAGCAAAGTGGCGGTTAATGGAACTATTACAGGAACGGCTGGTCCAGGACTTGCTTTCTCGAAACGGGACCTCCGAGCTGCTGGAAGAATTGTCGCTGGAAGTAGCTGAAAAGAAACGGGATCCCTATACGGCAGTTGAGGCACTATTGAAGAAGAATGAAAATTGATCACCTTGGAATTGCGGTAAAGGAGATTTCATCTGCCCTCGGTTTTTGGGGAGATGCACTTGGACTTGAAAATGTTCATGAAGAGGAAGTCGAGGATCAAAAAGTAAGGGTAGCGATGTTGCCTATCGGTGAAACAAATATCGAGTTGCTTGAGCCAACGGCCGAGGATTCACCGATTGCGAAGTTCCTGGAAAAACGTGGTGGCGGAATTCATCATATAGCGGTGGAAGTTGAAGATATCGCAGCTTCCCTTTCAAAGATGAAATCTGAAGGATTCAGGCTTATTGACGAAGAACCGCGAATAGGTGCGGGCGGTTGCCTAATTGCCTTTGTTCATCCAAAATCAACAGGCGGAGTTTTGATGGAATTGGTTGAGAAACAAAATGGCAACGAAGGCTATCAGGAATGATTTATTATGAGCGAAGATACTAAGAATGAGGCCGCCGAAAACGTGCAGCCCGAAAAAGAGAAGAAGTCATTCCGGATTCCGGGGCATTGGTACGCAATCGTTGCGTTCATCCTTGTTTTTGGGCTTTTTATAGGGTTTACGGTTGCTTTTAGGGATAGCGTCAGCGGCTCGGCATACCGGGCGCCGACAGGCCTTTCCAAGCAGGAGATGACTACTCTGGTCAAGAGTCTAGGACCCATGCAGCAAAAAGCTCTCTCTGAGAATCCTGAGCAGCGCAAGCAACTCGCAGAAGAGATCAAACGAATCCTTTCGATGGCAAGACAAGCTGAACGCGAAGGAGTAACGGCTGATGAAAATGTTCAAAATGAGCTGAAGTTCGCAAAGATTGCGGTCACCGCGAACAACTACGACCAGAAATTCAACAAGCCGGAGGGACCTCAGGCGGGCCCATTCTCAAGTGTGAGTGAAGAGAAGATAAAGGCGTTTTGGGAAGGAAAAGACTCGGAAGGAGCGGATTCGGGAGTTTTGGCAACAGAACGGGAAAAGGAATTCCAGCAGTTTATCGACGGAAAGATCGCAATTGCAAAAACTGCCGGTCAGATCCCGGAAGACATGAAACCGAGTGAAGAAGAGCTCAAAATGGCGAAAGATATTTTTGCAAAGAGTAAGATCGTCTATCGTGAAGTTGAAGAGAAGCTTGCCGGAGCTGCAAAGTTGCCGGAAAAAGAAAAGCAGGAACTGAAGGAATTTGAAGAAGAGACTGATCTTCAGGTGAAACTGCAGCAAGCCCAGTTTCTCGCCCAGTATTACAGCCAGAACGTCCTTGCGAAGAAGCTTGAAGTTACAGATGAGGACATAGCAAAGTACATAAAAGATAATCCCGAATTAGGCGACGCTGGGAAAAAGAAAGCCAGGGCCGATGAAGTCCTGAAGAAAGTACTTGATGGTGGTGACTTCGCCGAGCTCGCTAAAGAGTATTCCGAAGACCCGGGAAGCAAGGAAAGCGGTGGTCTTTACGAAGGAGTTAAGCTGGGGCAGATGAACCCGGATTTCGAAAAAGCGGCTTTGGCCCTGGAGCCTGGGGCTGTAGCAGAGAACCTTGTAAAAACTGATTTCGGATTTCACGTTATAAAGCTCGAAAGCAAAACCGAGGGTAAGGATGCTGAGTATGCGGTGAGACATATTTTGATCTCGACTCAGATATCGGATCCCAATAATCCGATGGGCCGCCCGATGCCTGTAGATGCGTTTGTGAAATCCAAGCTTACGTCAGAAAAACAGGAAAGAGTTTTGAAGGAAATCCTCGAGAACAACCCGGTCAGCGTTCCCGTGGACTATGAGATTCCTGAGGTGTCGGAAGAAGAGCTTAAAAAGCTTCTTGAACAGAGGCAACAGATGGTCCCCCAACAGGGTCCACCCCGGCCTCCGAATC
This sequence comes from Pyrinomonadaceae bacterium, assembly GCA_013003215.1. Lineage (GTDB taxonomy): Bacteria > Acidobacteriota > Blastocatellia > Pyrinomonadales > Pyrinomonadaceae > Aridibacter. The sequence goes on along the minus strand of JABDKD010000003.1, from coordinate 11,559 downwards.
CACAACCTTAAGAAAGTAAAGAAGTTATATTGAAGGAGTTGCGTTTTGAATTCACTTACAAAAGGACTATTGATACTCGTCGTTTTGATGGCAGCGGGAGCCGGCCTGGTACTTTGGGAGTCGCAATACGGAGACCATAAAACCGAAGCCCCGACTGTAACCAAGGAAGAAGTACAGCTACTGACAAAGGATTTTAATCCTCAGCAGTTAACCGCGCTTGCAAGTTCTGCGGATGAAAGAAAGAAGCTTCTGAAGAACCTCAGGGAAATCCTTGCCTTAGGCGAAGAAGCAAAAAAATACGGAATCCAGAAAGAACCCGCGGTGAAAGCTGAATTGAAGAGTATTGAAATAGCAATTCCCGCGTTGCTTTACGATCGAAAGGTAAACGAAGGTAAAGGACCTATGCCCCCTTTTGGTTTCATTGGTGAAGACGAGGTTAAGGCCTTCTGGGACGAGGACAAACCGGCCGGAGCGATCAGTTGGATCTGGAACAGGGTCAACGGCAGATGGCACGAGAGTGAATTCGATAAATTCATCGAGGCAAAAGTCGCCCTTGCCAGAAAGAGGGGCCAACTTTCAGCTGACCAGGAACCAAGTGAGGACGAACTTAAACAGGCGAGGGACTCTTTCGCCAAGACACGAATCAGTTACTACAAGGCTAAAGCAAAACTGAAGACGATTCCGTCTATGCAGGGTGACGAGAAGAAGGAATGGGAAGACTTTAAGAAGAGTGCCGATCTGCAGGTGAAGATCCAGAAGGCGCAACTGATCTCGTCGATCTATGTTAAAGATGTCCTCGCTAAGAAGCTGGCAGTGAATGATGAAGATATCAAGGCTTATGTAGCGGAACATCCTGAACTGACAAAGACGGCCGAAAAAGAAAAAACCGCACGGGAAGTGCTTGCTAAGGTCAAGGAAGGCGGCGACTTTGCAGAACTCGCAAAAGAGTATTCCGAAGATCCCGGCAGTAAATCACGCGGCGGTCTTTACGAAGGAATCGCAAAAGGTCAGTTTGCGAAGGAGTTCGAGGATGCGGTAGCTAAGCTTGAACCCGGTGAAGTAACTCCGGATATCGTGAAAACCGCGTTCGGGTTTCACATAATTAAGTTGATCAAGAGAGGAGAGGTCAAAGGCGCTGACGGTGTTCCGAAACCTACCTTTGATGCACGCCACATTTTGATTTCGACAATGGTCAAGGATCCCGATAATCCACTTGCGAGAGAAATGCCGGTTGAGCAGTACGTAAAGGCAAAGCTTGAGAAAGAAAAGCAGGAAAAGGTCTTGAAAGAGATTTTGGATTCCAACGAAGTAAACCTGCCGGAAGATTTCGAAGTGCCGGAGATTTCGGAGCAACAGAAGAAACTTATGGAAGAAAAACGCCAGCGCCAGATTGAGGCGATGAAGAAACAGATGGAGCAAGCACCAAAGGCTGGGCCAGCCGCTCCCAAGAATTAATAGACTAAGTGATGTAGCAATTCCGGAGGACGATTTTTGTCGTTCTCCTATTTTTTTAGTGAATGACAATAGAGATGGAAGATATCAGAATCGGAATAATAGGCGGCAGCGGTTTATACCAGATGCCTGAACTTGAAAACGTAAGGGAAAAGGTAGTTGACACGCCCTTCGGGAAGCCCTCTGACGCGTTTGTAATTGGTGAATTGGAAGGAGTTACGGTTGCGTTCCTGCCGCGTCACGGAAGAGGCCATAATGTTTTGCCGACAGAACTTCCCTTTAGGGCGAATATTTACGCGATGAAGCTCCTTGGAATCGAATACATCCTCTCAGTTTCTGCCGTTGGCTCACTCCAGGAAGAATATGCGCCGACGGATTTCTTTATCCCGGACCAGTTTTTTGACCGCACAAGAGCCCGTGCCGAAGAATCCACGTTCTTTGGCGATGGTATCGTTGGGCATATTACCTTCGCACATCCCGTCTGCGACGAATTGGGCGATATCCTTGAAGCGTCATGTAAAACTGTCGAGGGCCTCACGGTCCACCGCGGAGGTACCTATATCTGTATGGAGGGTCCCGCTTTTTCTACAAAGGCGGAATCGAACGTTTATCGAAGCTGGGGTATGGACATCATAGGTATGACAAACTTGCAGGAGGCAAAGCTGGCCCGTGAAGCTGAGATTGCCTACGCGACGCTCGCGCTTGTTACCGACTATGATTGCTGGCATGAGGATCACGATTCGGTCTCGATCGAAATGGTGGTCGAATATTTGACGAAAAACGTCCGAAACGCGCAGCTGGTGTTGAAGGACGCGGTAAAACGCGTGAACGAGAAAGGAACGCCGAATCCATTCGAAGGTGCAACTAAGAATGCGATCTTTACCCAGCCGGATCACTGGCCTGAAGAGACTGCGAAGAAACTCGACGCTATAATTGGTAAATACAGGTAATCGACGGGTCCGAAACAGGCCACAAATAGACAGGAGAATAAGAATGTCCAAGTATTCAATCGAAAACTTTTTGCGAGAAACAGCACAGGATGACAACGCGAGAGAATTCTTTGAACTCGAAAACCCCTACCTTCTGGAAACAAATCTAAACGGGAAGATCTGGGCGAAACTCGGTTCGATGATCGGTTACACCGGCGACATTAAATTCACGCGCCAGGGAGTTATGGAAGGCGGCATCGGCAAGATGTTCAAAAAGGCTCTAACGGGTGAGACGAACCCATTGATGAGTGCCGAAGGTAACGGTCGAGTCTATTTTGCCGACAGCGGCAAGAAGGTCCGTATACTTTCGCTGCAGGACGAAATGCTCTTCGTTAATGGAAATAATGTCCTTGCGTTCTCAGACGCGATAAAGTGGGACATTAAGATGATGAAACGCGTTGCCGGCATCGCCGCCGGCGGCCTGTTCAACATGCAGATCCAGGGCACGGGTCCGATTGCGATCACGACCCATTTCGACCCGATTACCCTCGCTGTGACTCCTGAGCAGCCTGTATATACCGACCCGAATGCGACAATTGCCTGGTCCAGTACTTTGCAGCCGGAGATCAAGACGGATATCTCCTTCAAGACGTTTCTGGGCCGCGGAAGCGGTGAGTCGTTCCAGTTGGCGTTTAAAGGCCAGGGCTGGGTCGTGTTGCAGCCTTATGAGGAAGTGTATTACGCACAGACAGCTTCTTAAGATTGGATTCGGCCGGCAACTTTTCCCGGTTTCCGGCCGTCTTAGAAAGGTATGAAAAAGCTATCGATAATATCGGTCTTTTTGGTTCTGTTCATGTCGGTTTCCGTTTCGGCGCAGAATCCGGATAAGCAACTCCCGATTGAACAGCTTCTCGATGCGGATGCAAAGCACAATCTGGATGTAGCTTGGCAGTATTTTAGACTGCGCAAGGCCTATATAGCGGTCTTGCTGAGAACAGAAGAGACGATGGCAGCGCATCCGACATTTTCGAAAATGGATGAGATCCTCTATCTCTCCGGCATGTCGAGCTATTACCTTTCGAAAGGCAAAGGGAAACAAAAGATCGATCTCACAAAACTGCCCGAAGACGAACGCGATCGGTGGCGGACCGAACGTCTAACGGAAGACGCTGTTGCGTTTCTAGGCCAACTGATCGAAGAACATCCGGAAAGCAAATACGCCTCAAAAGCGAAGAAGACCTACAATAAGATCCGTCCTCCGGATAAGAAATAGGTCTAAGCTGATCAGCCCGCCAAATTCACGAAAGACACGAAAGGGAAGAAAAAGATTTCGCCGCGGATAAGCGCGGATGAAAACGGATCCGATCATAACCGTCGGCGGTAGCCGATGACTATCTGAGCCGACTGCGATAGCGGAATGCAAGAGCCTTAGCCGCGGATCAACGCGGATTGAAACGGATCTGCGCTGATCCCGAGAAAGCCAATTTCAATATCGTTTGAAGCAAGCCCTCGTAGAAAGCGGAAGCGTGTAGCCCGTAGCGAAGGCCGTCTAGGCCGAGCTACGGGTGGAATTACCCAACCCCTAGTTAGCCCGTGCAACGGGCGACAGACCTATTTTGCCGGGGATCAATGTCTATGTCGCCCTCTACGAGGGCTAAATGTTGATTGGTTCGATAACCCATAGCTCACGCTATGGGCTACACGCTTCCGCCATCTCCGATGGCTTTCTTTGCCTTCGCCTACCGGCGACGGTTCTGAATTCTCTCGCTCCTACTCACCTTCCCTCCTGCAAACACCCACTCCCGCTATCTCGCCATCCCTGCGTCCCGCCTCCCTTGTTAATACCCCGTCAAACCAATATAATCACGCCTTTTGAGCAATCATCTTAAGGAGCAACAGTTATGTCTTTAACAGTAGTAGGGTCGGTCGCTTTCGACGGCCTCGAAACCCCTTTCGGAAAACGAGAAAAGATCCTTGGCGGTGCGGCAACTCATTTTTCGCTTTCGGCGGGTTTTTATACAGACGTCAATGCGGTTGGAATTGTAGGAAATGACTTCGGCGAGGGCGAGTGGGAAGTTTTCAAACGTCACAACATCAACACTGACGACATTGAAATAGTCGGTGACGGTAAGACGTTTTTCTGGAAAGGGAAGTACGAATACGACATGAACACCGCACATACGCTGGATACTCAGCTAAATGTGTTCGAAACCTTTGATCCAAAACTCTCAGAGAATTCGAAAAACGCACGTCTTCTGTTTCTGGCGAATATAGTTCCAATGATTCAGAAGAACGTACGCGGGCAGTCCAATGCCGAGTTTGTTGCGATGGATACGATGAACTTCTGGATCGATTCTATGAAGGACGCAGTTATTGACACGATCAAAGTTGTGGATTGTGTGATCATCAACGATGCTGAAGCGCGCCAGCTTGCCGACGAACCGAACGTAATTCGTGCGGCCAGGAAGATCCTCGATCTCGGCCCGGAAGCGGTTGTAATCAAGCGAGGCGAGTACGGGGCTGCGCTCTTTACTAACGAGACCTACTTCGCAATTCCCGCATACCCGCTTGAATCCGTTTTTGATCCAACAGGAGCCGGCGACACATTTGCGGGCGGATTCATGGGTTACCTTGCAAGCCAGGAGAAGATCGACGAAGACGCCATGCGGAGGGCGATGATCTTTGGATCCGTGATGGCATCGTTCAACGTTGAAAAGTTCGGTACGGAACGTGTTGATGCCCTATCGCACGCAGAAATCAACGAGCGATTTGCCGATTTCAAGCGGTTTACCCACTTCGAAGAAATACCGTTTGAACGAACCCAATCAGTGTAACTATTTTTTCGGGACCGGTACCTTTTTAACGGCACCGGTCCCTTTTTAGTGCCTGCAAAACCCGGATTCCGTTTGATTTGAGCCGCTCCATACTCTATTTTTGAGTACTCCGACAGTTTCAAGGGTTCTCCGGCTGTAAGGTTTACAGGACCGGATTTTGTTTTCTCAATGGCAAAAACCAAACCAGTAACAGATAAAATACCCCCGAATCCGACAAGGAACCACCTGACGCTCATTGTCGCGGTCATTATTCTTGTGGTCGCGCTACTTACCTTCGCATTCGCGTTCACCGCGAGTTCGCTTTCCAGTGTACAGATGTGGGTCTTTATCGCTTTACTCGTTTTCTTTCCGTTTTTCAGTATCGCAATAATTACGTGGCTGATCTTACGTCACTCGAAGAAACTGATCGTTAGCAAAAACGACTCAGGACTTGAATGGGAAACGGCGTCACCGGAAAAGCAGAAGAGGAAACTAAACGCTGAGGTCAAAGAATTGTCCAACGTGCTCGGTCTTTCCAACGAACAACTGTCGGATTTGAGATCCGCTTACATAGTCGCCGAAGATCTTGCTTTGAGAAAGATCCAGAATGAAACGCAGCTCCCGATGATGCGAAAGATCGTGGTAGGAGTCTCGGATTTCGACGCCATTTGGATCGACAACGATCTGATAACACTCGTTGATGTGACATTTGTTGTTTCGCCAAGCGTTGATCAAAATAAGATCAACCGAATTCTCCGAAAGGCTGCGGCGGCCAAGAAAGAGCTTCAAAAGACACGTGAGGGTTCACGGATAAGGCTTTTGCTCGTGATAGTTACACAACTCGAAGAACAGGCCGAAGCTGATCTCAGAGCAAACGTGAAATCCAACTTTAAGGCCACTCCGGTCGACGTAGATATCCGGTTCCTGGATTTCCTGGCGCTTCAGAAAATTTACGCGGAAGACTAGTAGTTGTCCATGCTGGTCGAGGGATAGAAAATTGCCGGTCGTTGGGTTAATCTATCAAGAAATTACATTCCTTTTCCGAATTATGCTGAAAGACAAAATTGGACTTGTTCTCGGAGTCGCAAATAAGCGTTCAATCGCCTGGGCCTGCGCGGAAGCGTGTATGTCTCAAGGGGCAAATCTGGCGTTTACCTACCAGGGCGAGAGGCTTGAGCGCTATTTGACCAAGCTGACCGCCGATCTCGAAGACACTCTGGTGATCCCCTGTGATGTTACCAACCAGAGTGAAGTGGATGCGGCGTTCGAAGCGATAGACAAAAAATACGGAAGACTCGATTTTTTGATCCATTCGATAGCATTTGCTCCAAGGGAAGCCTTGGACGGCGAATACCTGGACACATCGCGGGAAGCGTTTCTTACGGCTCTTGAGATCAGCGCCTACTCGCTCCCTCAGGTAGCACGTTCAGCCGCCCCCTTGATGCAGGACGGCGGAAGCATTGTCACGATGTCATATTATGGCGCGGAGAAAGTTGTTGAGAATTACAATGTGATGGGCGTCGCGAAATCAGCTCTCGAATCTTCAACCAGATATCTCGCCAGCGATCTGGGCCCAAAGAACATACGAGTCAACGCCATCAGTGCCGGCCCGATCAATACACTTTCAGCCCGCGGCGTAAAAAACATGTCCGGCTTCCTAAAACATGTTGAAGAACGCGCACCGCTCCGTAGAAACATCGACGCGAGAGAAGTAGGCAACACCGCGATGTTTCTTGTGAGTGATCTTTCTTCCGGAATCACCGGTGAAACGATCTACGTCGATTGCGGATTCAACATCATGGGCATTTAGTTCAAGACCTAGCACTATGGAAAAGCACAAAGACCCAATCCTAAGACAAAAAACGAAACACGAGCCAACCACGATTGCTGAGGCAAAAGAGCAGCAGCGCGTGACGTGGGATTTCACAGAAGACGAAGCGCTATTGCGTTCTCCCGAACCAGATGACGTATTTAAAAGTTCGGATTCCTGGCGCGTTTTCAGGATCATGAGTGAGGCTGTCAACGGTTTCGATGCCCTCGCGACGATTACGAGCGGTGTTTCGATCTTTGGTTCCGCCCGCACTCCGGAAGGTACTGAGTATTATGAAGCTGCTCGGGAAACCGGGAAGTTGCTTGCGGAAGCTGGGTTTGAGGTTATTACCGGTGGCGGCCCGGGGATTATGGAAGCCGGAAACCGCGGCGCGTATGAAGCTGGTGGCGTTTCAGTTGGCTGTAACATCGAATTGCCGTTTGAACAGAGTCCGAATCCGTATCAAACACATGAACTCACATTCAAGTATTTCATGATCCGCAAGACGATGTTCATCAAATACAGCAACGCTTACGTGATCTTCCCGGGCGGATTCGGAACGATGGATGAGATCTTCGAAGCCCTTACCCTTATCCAGACGCGAAAGATTAGAAACTTCCCGGTCGTGATGTTTGGATCTTCATACTGGAAAGGACTTATTTCGTGGCTGACCTCTACGATGCTGTCCGAAAAAAACATAAATCCCGAGGACCTGGGGCTCATGTTTATGACTGACTCACCGAAGGATGCTGTTGATTTTATCGAACGCTGCTGTATTGACGACAACGATACCAAATAGGAATGCTGATCGTGTTCACAACCTGCGGGTCCGTCGATGAGGCGGACAGGCTTGCCAAGGAAGCCGTTTCCAGAAAGCTAGCGGGCTGCGTTCAGATCCTTCCCGCGGTCAAATCGGTTTATGAATGGGAAGGAAAGATCGAGTCTGACGAGGAGTGTCTGCTATTGATCAAGACTGACGCAGAGCACTATCCGAAGTTAGAAGAGTTCATCAATACGGAGCATTCATACGAAACACCCGAGATAGCCGCAGTTTCGGCTTCCCGGGTGTCCGATAAATACAACAAGTGGCTCAAGGAAGTGCTTGGCTAGGCCTTTTGCAGAACCTCTTCGTACTCACCTTTTTCGACCCAATTCAGAATCTCAGAAACCCTCCAAATCGGGAACGGGTGTGAAAGTCCCGCATTGATGATGTCTGCCCAGAACTTGTCGATGACCTTTTCGTCGTAAACCTTCTGGAAGTCGCGGGCCTGCTCCAAGAACAGGTCATAATCAATCTTCGATGCAAGCGTACCTCCTGCCAGTTTCATCATCGTTTTCCCAACAACATGTTTGTCTTGGGTAACCAGGAGTGCGGCCCGGTCGCATGAAAGTTCCGCGCGCCTCGCCCAGGCAAGAAGGGCACTGTTAATTCCCGCTGAAATGAGGAACTTGATGATGTCGGAGCCGGGAATCACTGTCGCCAGTGCTCCGTTAGCAAGAGCTTCAAATAAACGTGCGGCGGTCAGGTAGAGCACGTGTTCCGCATGTATGTGGCCAACTTCGTGCGCAATCACGGCAAGCGTTTCCTCGTCATTCAGCCTTTCCAGAAGACCGGAATGCAGAACGATGATGGGTTTGTCGACACCGCCGGTAAAAGCATTGACGATCGGGTTTTGCTGGATAAACATATCCGGCATATCCACACCAAGCGTCGTACAGGCAATCTGGAGCTTTGCATGAAGATCGGGGCATTGTTTTGGCGTTACTTTTACGGCTGAAGCCATAAATGTGACACGTATTGCCGATTCGCCGGTCACTTTCAACAGTCTCTTCAATCCCGAGTCGATGCCGGGAATCGCGCGCAACGCAGCAAGTGCTTTACTATCAGCAGGATGCACGTAGTCGTGCTTCGTCAGATCCGCAAATTTCTTGTGAAACTCATCTGAAAGCGGAAGCTTACACTTGCCGCACTTAGCTTCACCGTTCTTATAACCTGATTTTACGGTGTTCTTCTGGCCGCACATGCGGCACCGAAGCGTCTTGTTACGGGTCGAGGCCGATTCGCCGTTATTTTTCGTTGCCATAGATAAATTCTACCATCTCAATGATATTTCTTTTACGCCGGGAAGGGCGCCTTCGTTTCAAATATAAGAATGTCAGAGAGTGACTAACCTTGCGTTTCAAGTGACTCGCCGCAGCTTTACCACTGTTTCGACATGGTGTGTTTGGGGGAAAAGGTCGAGTCCTCGTATGGTTTCGATCTCAAACCCTTTCGTAAGCAGTATTGCAATGTCTCGAGCAAGGGTTGAGGGATTACATGAAACATATACAAACCGCTCCCGGCACAATCCTGCAATTTTGCCGAGGACGTTTTTCTTGACTCCGTTCCTTGGCGGGTCAACGAGCACCAAGTCGGCCGGCTGAATATCGGAACGTTTAAAGTATTCGCGCACGCGCCCTTCGAACAGCTCGAGATTTTCAAGTCCCGCAAGCTCCCTGTTTCTTTTTGCGAATCCAACTGAATCGCTATTCGATTCAATACCGATGACCGTTTCGAACCTGCGCGCAAGAGGCACCGAAAACAAGCCGGCACCACAGTAGAAATCTACTGCTCTCTTTCCGCTTTCGCCAGCTACAACCGTATCAACCAGCGAATCCAGCATTGCGATATTCGCTTGGAAAAAACTCCTCGCGTTAAACGCAAACCTCTCTCCAGCCGCTTCTGTGATGAGTTCATCTACGGGTTCGAAGAGTGTTTCCGCGTAAAAAGACCTGCGGTCAGATACAGCGGCGGCCTCAATATGTGTTACCTCAACGCTATCAGCGTACCTGTCCAGTTCGGTTCGGATCTCGGAGAGACTGCGATTCATATCATCGGTCAGGACGGGACATCTTTCTATATCAATCACTTCATGGGATTGTCTTCGAAAGAACCCGACCGCGTGTTCCCTGCCGTCGATGTGAAACTGTGTCCGTAGTCGATATCCGGTCCTTTCTTTTGATGCGAGAACCTCAATCCCTTCTTCGAGCTTGATGTGACCAATGCGCTTAAGACAATCCTCTATGATGCCTGCCTTCGCGGCGAGCTGCTCATCATACTCCATCTGCTGGAAGTCACATCCTCCGCAACTACCGAAATACTCACAAACAGCATCAGTACGGGTTGGCGCGGGCTCCAGCACCTTCAGGATCGAAGCAAAGGCTGTCCGTCCCGTGATCTGACGGATCTCTACCGCGACCGTGTCACCGCGAACAGCGAGAGGAACAAACACGGTAAGTTTCTCTGCAAAACCCATTCCGAGTCCATTTGGGACGATTTTTTTGATTTGTATCTCGAGCTGATCTCCGACGTTATAGGCCAAGCTGTTCTCCTTACAGACCATACAGGCTCAGAACCGGCAGCCCATGCGTCCTTCTTACTTCGCGGCAAAAAATCCGTTGATACGCCTGATCCGTGTTCTCGGAGTTCAGGTCAAGTCCGGAAGTTTGTGATGCAACTGCGGTTTCGATTTGCGCCGTCTTTATTGTCTCAATATTGTCGAAAATCGATTGATCCAGCCGACGATCCAACGATTCCAGCTTCTCTTCCACGTTCTTGTCACCTGAAATATCGAGGGCCGATAGTTCAGCGATAATTGCTTGTACCGTTTCGTACAGCGCTTTCGGCAGTCGTTCAGACACCTTTTCTAACTCTTCGATACGGACTTGGATATGATCTGAATAAGAAACTTCCTCACTGCCTGCAACTTCTTTTTCTTTTCCAACATTCGCCGTACTCCACTCAGCGAACAATCTTTCTACGGCGTCACTACAATATTTAAGTGACCGAACATTGGTTTTTTTCTCGGCACGCTGCTCCACAGAATCAAACACTTCGTTTATAGCTCGAACCACAACACTCAATGGAATGCCCTTTTTTTGCCACGACTCAATCAAAGCCCAATCAAGCGGACTTATCATCATGTGTTTGCCGCGTCTGCGGATAAACGTATTCTCTATGTCGGTGAAATAATCGAAGTGATTCAATGCGGGGTCAGTCTTCTACTTTGATCTTCATTCTGCGGAGAGTCTTGAGGTCTTCATCTGTGAAGTCGAGTTCAATCTCTTCTTGCGGCTCGACGAATTCTTCCTCCAGTTCCTGGAGACCGATCTCCAACTTGAGGTTGAGGTTTGGTTCAAACCCCATCCGGCGTATCTGGTCTATCGCCTCGGACACGACCAACGACTGCTCAATCGCCGTATTGACCGCGTTTCCAAGTTCCTTGACCGCCAGTTTTTCTTTGCCGTCGAGTTCCATCTTTTTTGGATAGCTAGAATTTACGTCAGCCTGAGTAAATAGTCAACGTTAGGCGGGAAAAGGAGGATGCAGTTAGGGAGAGCGAGGAGGCGGGATTGCGGGATAGCGGGATCGCGGGAGAGCGAGATGGCGAGGCGGCGGGATTGCGGGATTGCAGGATTGCGGGATTGCGGAATGGTCAAGCTCGCTTTTTCGCCTTCCAGCCTTCCCACCTACCGTCCTTCCCTCCTTCCGTCCTTCCGTCCTTCCAGCCTTCCG